>DATMZL010001591.1:0-4608 GCA_035607075.1 Polyangia bacterium | reverse complement strand
AGGCGATCAACATCACCATGTACATCATGGCCGTGCTGCTGGTGATCGCCTTCTTCGCGAACCTGGCGGTGAAGCCGGTGGCGGACCGCTATCACGAGCGCGCGATGACGGTGGGTGGGCCGGGCGATCGGCGGGTGACGGTCTAGTCCCGCCGACGCCGGACAAGGAGCATCGACATGACGAGCACAGAACATCCCGAACAGACGTCGCGATCGAACGCAGGCATCAAGCTCACGCTCGCGTGGCTGGCCGTGGGCGTACCGCTGCTGTGGGGAGTCGTGCAGACGCTCCACAAAGCGATGGCGTTGTTTCACTGATGACGGCGCCGGCCCAGGGGCGATCGGCGCCGCGGTCATTGCCGATCTGGTCGCAGGCGGGCGTGCGGATCGTCGAACGATCCGTGGAGCGGCGCGGAGACGCGCGGCCCACGAACGATCGACTGTCCGATCGCGACCTGGTGGTCGCCGAGGAGCCGCTCGAGATCCGGCTGGGCGGCGAAAGTCTCATCGTGACGATGCGAACGCCCGGAGACGATCTGGATCTGGCGGCCGGGTTGCTCTTCACGGAAGGCGTCATCGCGTCGATGGGCGACGTCGCCGCGCTCGCCCACGGGGGCGAGACGGCGGGGCGCGATCGCGAGAACGTCGTCGACGTCACCGCGGTACGAGGGAGGGTGCTCGACGCCGCGGCCGCGCGGCGGGTCTTGCGCGCGACGGCCGCCTGCGGGCTGTGCGGCAAGGAGAGCATCGCGGCGGTTCGGAGACGGATCCCGCGCATCAGCGACGAGACGCGCGTTCCCCTTTCGGTGGTGCTGAGATTGCCGGACGCGATCCGGGACGCTCAGCCGGTGTTCGCGGCGACCGGCGGCCTGCACGCGGTCGGGCTCTTCACCGTCGACGGAGCGCTGCGCCTGGTGCGGGAGGACGTCGGTCGGCACAACGCCGTGGACAAGGTGATCGGCGCGGCCCTGCGCGGCGGAACGGCTTCGCTCGCGGGCAACGTGATGCTGCTGTCGGGACGAGCCGGCTTCGAGCTGGTCCAGAAGGCGGCGGTCGCACGCGTTCCGGTCCTTTGTTCGGTGTCGGCGCCGTCCGCCCTTGCGGTCGATCTGGCCGACGAAGTCGGAATCACGCTGGTCGGTTTCGTCCGCGGCGGATCTGCGAACGTCTACACGCATCCCCGACGGGTCGTGTGACCGCATCGTCGAGCAATTACGCGCCGCGGGTTTCCAGGTCCATCTCGCCAAACCCGTCGAGCCGGCCGAGCTCGTCGCCGACATCGCGCTTCAGGAAGGTCGCATGTCGAAGGCGAGCTTGCCGATGTGGTGCTTCCCGAAGCAGTACCAGGCGACGTCGCCGCGCCACGAATGACGACGTAGGTCGCCACGACGCGCGTCAGGGTTGGAGATCGAGGACGGCCTGACCGCGCGCGAGATCCGCCGGGACCGAGACGTGGTCGTGCACGATCAGCCACAGACCCGCGACGCGCCGGAAGCACGCCGTCCACCGCACCCACAGAGCGCCCCTCACGTGGTTGACGCTGTGAACGAGGGCCAGGTCGCCCTCGACCATCACGTCCAGTTCGCACACCTCGTAGGTGACCGGGCCCGGATGTGCGAAGAACTCTTGCCAGGCGCGCCGCTTGTCGTCGATGCCCGCGTACCGCAGCGGCGGATCGAGATCGAACGACACGATATCGGGCGCATAGAAGGACATGACGCCGTCGAGGTCCTTCGCGCGAAGCGCCTTCGACAATTCCTGCACGCGCTGTCGGAGGATTGCTTCAGCCGGGACGCCCACTCCTGCCTCCTAACTGTGAATCTGGGACCGGGAACGCGAATTGCGCGGGGGGTCGCAACTTCCCACCGGTGACCGGCGGGTCCATATTCGCGCCATGACTCAAGCGGAACCCCGCCAGCTCGGCTCGAACGGTCCCACGGTCTTCCCGCTGGGCCTCGGCTGCATGGGCATGTCCGACTTCTACGGCCCGGCCGACGAGAAGGAGAGCATCGCCACCATCCACGCCGCTCTCGACGCCGGCATCAACCTGCTCGACACCGGCGACTACTACGGCGCCGGCGCCAACGAGATGCTGATCGGCCGCGCCCTCGTGGGCAAACGTGACAAGGCATTCGTGTCCGTGAAGTTCGGCGCCCTGCGCGGCCCGGATCGGAGCTGGCTCGGCGTCGACACGCGCCCTGTTCGGGGCCTTCCGACGACTACACACGTCGCGGGCAAATCCATACGTGGAGCGACGTGCGATGTCCAGTTTGTGCAGCTGGACGACGTCGGCGCTCAGGGCGCGATGATGAGGACTTCCGGCTGCAGGCCGTTGACGTCCGTGCTGCCGCCCGCGATGGGCTTGCCCGTGGCGCGCTCGATCGCGAACTGGAGCACCTTGCCCGAATCGCTGCCGACGTAGAGGAAGCGGCCCGTCGGATCGACGGCGACCGAGTAGGGCTGCGAGAGGTGATCGACGGGAGAGCCGGGGACGGCCATCAGCCGGCCCGTGCCTGGCTCGAGCGCGTAGCCCGACAGCGTGCCCGGGAAGTACGTCGCGTAGACGTACTGGCCGAGCGGATCGACCGCCACGTTCTGCGCCGTCGGATCGGACATCGCGTCCCCGAACGGCGAGTTGGCGAGCTTCGTGAGGGCGCCCGTCGTCGTGTCGACCGAGAACGCGTGGAGGCCGAGTGCGCCGTCGTAGAGATAGTTGCCGCTCGGGTGCAGCACGACGGGGCCTGCGCGCAGCGTCGTCGGCTCGTACGGAGATGTCGCGAGCTCGGTGGGAGCGCCGCTCGTCAGGTCGACGGTATAGGCGCGCACGCCGCTCTTTCCGTCGAGCGTGAGGCTCGCCGACGAGACGTAGGCGAGCGTACCGGACGCGTTGAACGCGATGCCCGCCGGGCCCGCGGCCAGCGTGAAGGGTGAATTCGTGGCCGCCACGAGCGCGCCGGTCGTCGCGCTGGTCTTGAAGACCTGCAGCTTCGCGTTCTCGCTGTCGCTCAAGTAGAGGAAGCGGCCCTGGCGATCCGTGGCCGCCGCGAAGAGGTGCCCGTCGAGCTTCATGGGGAAGCCGTCGAGAGGCGCCAGCGCGCCGTTGTCGCGGTTCACGCGATAGGCGCGAAGATCACCGCGGTAGTCGACGGCGTAGAGGAAGTCGCCCGAAGCGTGGACCGCGAAGCCGTAAAGCTGCGTGCCGGTATCGACCGGCGAGTCGGGCGCCTTAGACGGCACGCCCGTCGTCGGATCGAGCGTGAACGTGAAGATTCCGCCGAGATACGTCCCGACGACCATGATCTGCGGTCGCGTGCCTGGTGCTCCGCCACTGCCCGCGCCGCCGCTTGTCCCCGCTGCACCGCCCGCCGATCCGCCGTTCGAGCCCGCGCCGCCGCCTGTCCCGGCTGCGCCGCCCGCCGATCCGCCGGTGCCCGCGCCGCCGCTTGTCCCGGCTGTGCCGCCCGCCGATCCGCCGGCGCCCGCGCCGCCGCTTGTCCCGGCTGCGCCGCCAGCCGATCCGCCGGTGCCCGCGCCGCCGCTTGTCCCGGCTGCGCCGCCGTTCGAGCCCGCGCCGCCGCTTGTACCGCCTGCTGCGCCCGCTGATCCGCCGGCGCCCGCGCCGCCGCTTGTCCCGGCTGCAGCACCCGCCGCGCCGCCGTTCGAGCCCGCGCCGCCGCCGTGCCCGCCCGCCGCGTTTCCTCCACCGCTCGAGCTTCCACAACCGACCGCCGCCATCAACAATGTCAGGCCCACGAAATATCGTGGGCTGTAAGCGAAGCGAGCGCGATCAGCTGCCATCAAAAAAGCTCCTCTCAGAGAGATAACGTCTCGATGACACGCGCGCGCGTCGGTTACAAGGGATTCTCTGCGCGCAATTGCGCGCTCACGACACGTTCCACCTGTCGTCGCGCTCGGTGAGGATCGAGACGTAGCCGTCGCCCGAGACGCCGTGGAGCCGGCCGTCCTGGAAGAAGTAGCAGTTCGTCGTCAGCGCGTGGCGGCCGCCGCGGCCGGCGATGCCTTTGGCCATCGCGGCGAACTTCAGCATCACGGGTAATTCGCCGGGCCGGCACTTGCCGACCAGCAACCACCCGCGCTTCGGGATCGCGGCGATGAGCGCAGTCTTGCCGAGCTGCGCGCCGGCGCCCGCCATGAAGGCCTCGTCGAGAACGAGATCGCTCGCGAGGTCGTCGACGCCGCCGCCGTCGGTGGTCATCGCCGCGACCGGCACCGTCAGATCGCCCATGCCGCGCAGGAGGCTCGGCTTCTTGAACAGCAGACCGGACTTCTCGGCGACGTCCCATCGGCGAGGCCCCTCCGCGACGTTGGCCGTGGCCTGCGCGATCAGCGCGCGCGCATCGCTTGCCGCGAGACCGGCGATCTTCTGCAGCTCGAGCCCGCCGCCCGTCGCAAAACCGGTCGCGATCGCGACCCACGGATGCGCCGCCTCGTCGTCGCCGTCCTGCGGGTAGAACCGCCGCAGCAGGACCGTCGAGCGATCCGTCGACGCCGGCACCACCACCAACCTCGGGAACTGCGGCATACGAACCATTACCACGGCTGGGACGCGCGCCGCGCGAACGCGGGAATTCTTCCCGGAGCGAACGTT
>DATMZL010001243.1:0-9487 GCA_035607075.1 Polyangia bacterium | reverse complement strand
CGCGGTCACGCGCACGAAGCAGCAGGGGATTCCCGCCCGCATGTCGTTCGGCGACTGCGCTGCGCGCGCGGCCCAGGCGGAGCGGCGCTACAAGCGGCGCGTGCTCATGGAGCAGCGCCAGGCCGAGCGCGCGATGCGCGGCCGCGGCGCCGAGATCTGGGACGGCGCCCGGATGTCCCGCCTCGAGTTCGACTTCATTGCTCGCCTCCGCTCGGCCGACGAGGAGATCAAGCGCGACGCCCACACGCTGCGCGCGCGCGCCCGCGACACGGTGAAGAACAACCCGCTCGGCAGGAACTACCGCCGCATCATCCTCAACGGCGTGATCGGTCCGACCGGCTTCGACCACGAGGCACAGGTACTCGGTGCCGACGGCAAGCCCGACAAGGCGATCAACGCCACGATCGATGGCGGATTCGACGCCTGGGCGGCGGGTCCGGTCACGCGCGACGGCGGCCTCAACCTGCTGATGCTGCAGCGGCAGCTGTTCCCGGCCGCGCGCGTCGAGGGCGATTGCTTCGTGCGCCTCTGGGAGGGCAGCGACGTCAACGACTTCGGCCTCGCGCTCGAGCCGATCGACCCCGACCAGGTTGACCACACCTACAACCAGGAAGGGATCGCCGGCCGGCAGAACGAGATCCGCATGGGCGTCGAGCTCGATGCGAACGGCAAGCGCGTCGCCTACCACGTCTTCCGCGGCCCCTATACGGGCTCGCTGGTCCGCGAGCGCGAGCGGATCCCGGCCGAGCAGATCGTCCCGGTCTACGACCCCGAGCGCGCGAACCAGACCCGCGGCGTCACCGACTTCCATGCCGTGCTGCTCGAGATGCACTTCCTCTGGCACTACTTCGAATCCGAGCTCGTCGCCGCGCGGCTGGGCTCGTCGCAGCCCGTGATCTGGGAGCGGATCGAGGGCTCGCAGTACGGCAGCGAGGACCCGCCCGCGACCGAGGCCGAGAAGAACAAGCGCCGCGTGCTGACCGAGCTCGAGCCGGGCACGTTCGGCTACGCGCCGGACGGCTATCGCCCGAGCGCATTCAAGCTCGACCACCCGACGACGGCGTTCTCCGACTTCGTCAAGGCGTGCGAGCGCAAGGTCTCGGCCGGCCTCGGCATCAGCTACGGCGAGCTCTGCCAGGATCACAGCGACGCCAGCTTCTCGGCTCAACGTCACGCCACCGAATCGACGCGCGACACGCTGCGCGACATGCAGGCCTGGTGGACCGTGATGTTCCTGTGGCCGATCTACCGCGCCTGGCTCAAGAACGCGCTGCTCTCGGGCGCCGCGAGCCGCGGCCGCAAGGGTCTCGTGCTGCCCGACTCGGCGAACTGGCGGCGCTACGCCGCCGTCAAGTTCGAGCCGCGCGGCTTCGACTACATCGACCCGGTCAAGGACCGCACGGCCGACGTGCTGGCCCTCGACAACGGCCTCGACTGCGCAACGGACATCGTTGCCCGCCGGCGCCAGGGCCGGACGTTCGAGCAGATCGCGCGCAAGCGTGCCGAGGAGATCGCGCTCTGCAAGGAGCTCGGCATCCCGAGCTCGAGCGCAGAGGTGCTGGCGCTGGCGCAGGCCGCGGTCGCCGCCGGCGATGCCGAAGACAAGGCTGCCGCGGACGCCGCGGCGGCGAAGCGATCCCTGACGAACGGTCACACGAACGGCCACGGCAAGCGCGAGCAGCTCGTGCGCGCCCTGGCGGGAGGCAACTGATGCAGCTCGCCGTTGCGAAGCCGATCTGGTTGGCCACGGGACGCACGGCCCTGACCACCATCGAGAGCAGCGCGGTCGACGTGCCGCCCGCGGTTGCCGAGGCGCTGCTCGTCATCGGCCTGATCTCGATCAATGGCGCACCCGCCAACCTCGACAACGTGTCCGTCCTGGTGGAGCGCTCACGCGACGGGGAGTGGGAAGAGCTGCTCACGTTCACTCCCGAGCCCGACACGTTCAGGCTGCTCCATCGCGTGGGCATTCCCACCGACACGCTCGGCACCGCGGCGCGCGTCACCATTCAGAACCCGGACGGCGTACTGCTCGATCAGACCGTGCTGCTGTTCGTCCCCGAGCGCCATGCAACGCACGGCGGACTCGCCGCGCCCGCGGGCGTCGACGAGTTGGAGGTCCCGACCGACATCACTGGCGGCGGCTCGGGCATCCCGCCGCGGATCTTCGCGCTCGGCCAGGTGATTCTTCACGGGACGCAAACGGTCACGCCTGCTTCGGATCTGCCGACCGGCATGACAGGCGAGGCGGTGTTCTCCGTCGAGGTGGGCGGTGACTACGCCTCTACAGACGCCATCTTCCACAGCGATGGCGGATGGGCTCCTGTGCCTGTTGATGTCGTTCTCGAAAACGGCGACGGCATCGGGGCATGGTCGGAGATCGGCAGGGTGAGCGTTGACTTCGTGGATCGTGTCGGGGGGCTTGCCAAGTTCGTCATCCCTGACGCCTCTGCGCTTGCGCCGAAGTTCCGCTGGAGGGCCGACGCGACGTTCGAGGCATTCAAGGGAACGATGGTGTTCGCGTCCGGCGAGCTTCTCTACAACGGCGACGAAGTCGCGCTGGACGGATTCGCCAACTACAACGTGTGGGAAGGCACGCATTGCTTCGGCGGGTCCTATTCGACGATCTCCTCGTTCGGCCATGCGGACCTGCCAAAGGAGACCGCCGCACTCGAGGTGCCGGTCGATCACCGGCGCTCGCCCATGATCGGACTGATCCTGGCGATTGCTCCGCGTCCCGGTGCGGGATCGAGCTTCATGCACGTCAACGCGGTCCTCGAAGTCACGAGCGAAGTCGACGGCGAAGGCGCTCCGATCAATTGGGCGGATGCGACGGGCTCTCTCGCGTCCAGCGTGGGTGCGTCCGATGTCGCGGCGGACGGATCGCTGCGCGCGACCGGATTCAACGTCAACGCAAATGGTCTCTATCGGTTCTACCGCGTCCGTTTCGAGGAAGCCGAGGGATCGCCCGGCACGGACGGAACGATCGATTACGCGTTCACGCTGTTCTCACCCAGGTAGAGGAGCCACGGATGGCCCACAAAACCGAACTGAAACTGCGCGGCCGGCCGGAGCCGCGCTTCGCGGCGATCCGCAAGCTGCCGCGCGAAGTGGTGCCGCATGCCGACGGCGGCGAGACCGTCGCGGCGGCCGCCGAGCGTCCCTACCGCGTGTCGGTGAGCAGCGAGGAGCCGGTGCTGCGCACCGATTGGTACGGCGATTCGTATTGGGAGGTCCTCGGCCACCAGCCCGGCGAGGCCGACCTATCGCGCTTCATCGCCGGCGGCGCGATTCGCGACACGCACTGGGGCGAGCAGGTCGGCTCCGTCGCGAACCCTGCGCTCGAGAACGGCGCGCTGCTCGTCGACGCCGGCTTCATGAGCTCGCAGAAGGGCCAGGAGTACCAGCGCGGCGTCGAAGAGGGCCACATCCAGAACGTGAGCCTCGGCTACGACATCGTCGGCGCCGCGGTGCCGAACGGCATGGGCGCCGACGGCGTCCCGATCTACCGCTTCAGGTGGGTGGCCCACCACATGGCCATGGTGCCCGACCCGGCCGACAAGTCCGTCGGCTTCGGGCGTGACGGAGAAGGTGTGACCGGCGAACGAACGATTCCGGTCCAGACCCAGGGCAATGCGCCCAAGGAGGGGCAGATGCTGATTCGGAACAAGCCCAAGATGGACGAGGTGCCCGGGGACGAGCCCCGCGGCGGCGGCGCTGCTGCGAGCGTGACGGTGCTCGAGGAGCGGAAGACCGGCGCGCAGCTCGAGCGCCAGCGCACGAAGAACATCATCGACCTCTGCGACAACTGGGAGATCGATCCCACGCTGCGCGACCAGTGGATCGAGGACGGCACGCCCTACGAAGGCGCCGACGGCGTCTCCGCCAAGGTGCGCGCGATCCGCACGACCCGCGGCAAGACGCAGCCGTCCGCGGAGCAGGTCGACGCCAACGGTCACCGCGCCGGCAAGGCGATCGTCAACGTGCCCGAGAAGGACCGCAAGCACTACGCGGTCACGCGCGCGCTGCATCTCGCCGCGCATCCCGACCTGAAGCGCGACGGCCTCGAGGGCGAGCTCTCGACCGAGATCGTGCGCTCGGCCGGTCCGCAGGTGCGCCGCAGCGGTAAGGAGAACGCGGTGTTCATCCCGCTCCGGCTCGGCGATCTCAGGCCCGAGATGATCGAGCAGCAGCGCACGGTCGATTCGCTGCGCGCGCTGCGCGGCCGCGCGATGGGCAGCACGGTCGCCGGCGGCGGCGCCGAGCTCGTCTACGAGCGTCCCGGTGAGCTGGTCGAGAAGCTCGTGCCGCGGAGCGTGCTGCTCTCACTCGGCGCGGGCCTGACCACGGATCTCAACGGTCCGATGTCGTGGCCGAAGGAGCTGAGCGACGTCGACGGTTACTGGACGTCGGAGAACCCGCCGTCGCCGGTCGCCGACACCGAGATGGACTTCGGGCTCATCAACGCGATCGCCCGCTCGCTGATGACGACCATGTACTGGTCGAAGCAGTGGGAGCGGCAGGCGTCGATCGACGTCGAGAACCGCGCGCAGAACCGGATGGCCGGCAAGATCGCCCGCATGCTCGACATCGGCCTGATCCAGGGCGACGGCACGGCGGGCACGGTGCTCGGCCTGCTCAACACGCCCGGCGTGCACGTGCCGAGCTGGAGCCCGCTGTCGGGGATCCCGACGAAGGCGCAGCTCGAGAACATGATGGGCGAAGTCGCCGACGTCGAAGGCGACACGCTCGGCACGCAGGCCTTCCTCACGACGACGCCGATGGCGTTCGCCTTCCGCGGCAAGCCGCTCGAGTCGGGCATGCCGATCTACATGTGGAACGGCACGCGGTTCAACGGAAACCTCGTCGACTTCCCGGCGCAGGGCTCCGCGCATGTGCCGCAGACGCTCAGCACCGACTACCACGGCCTCATCTTCGGCGACTTCAGCCAGATCGAGGTGCTGACGTGGGGCGCGGTCGAGGCGGTTCTCGACGGCATCACCCTCGCCCGCTGGGCCCAGCGGCGCCTAACGCTGTTCCTCATGGCGGACGGCGTGAACAAGTACCCCGAGGCGTTCGCCAAGGCGAACGTCAAGCCGAACTAACACGGTCATGCGAGTGCGCGCGTTGCGGGGCTTCGTCCTCGGCCCCGGGAAGGAAGTGCGGAAGGGCGACGTGTTCGAGCTGGACGAGCGCGTCGTCCGCCACGGGGGAGCCGTCGTGCGAATGGGGCACGCGCTCCCGCGCAGCTTCTACGAGCCGGTGACGGAGGAGCTACCGGCTCCGCCCGAGATCGAGACGGAGACCCGCGACGCCGAACCGCAGCACCGCGATCCCGACGTTCAAAACCGTGACCCGCGGCCGCGGCGCTTCCGCCGCTCCGAGGGAGAAGGAGCCTAGACCCATGAGCCCTGCTGGAATCCTCGCGCTCACGCAGGCGAAGGCCGTGAAGATCGCCGCGCTCGCGGAGATCAGCGCCGACGGTGCCATCGCCGGCGTCGATGTCTCCGCCTACTGCGGACCGGCGCTGTTCATCCTCGACGCGAAGAACACCGCCGGCACCACGCCGACGCTCGCGGCGAAGCTGCAGCACTCGTCCGACGATGGTGCCACCGACACGTACGACGACGTCACCGACGGCGGCTTCACGAGCCTGACCGATGCCGCCCACGTGCCTCAGGCGCTGCTGATCAACCGGAACGATCTCAAGAAGTATGTCCGGGTCATCTACGACATCGGTGGCACGAGCACGCCGAAGTACTACGCGTCCGTGACCATGATCGCGCAGCGCCAGGCTCCCGAGCCCGCGGCGTAAACGTGACGCAGCCCTTCGACACCGAGGACCTGGACATGCTCGCCGCCGATCTTGGCGGGGCTCAGTTCACGCTCGATGGAACGACGGTGGACGGCGAACTTCGGGTCACCGACGAAGACGTCCTCCCCGGCGTCGGCGCACCCCAGCGCCTGACGCGTCTCCTTGGGCGTGTGCGGACGGGCGCGCTTCCAGGCCTCGAGGTCGGGGCGGCGATCGACGTCGCGGCACCGAACTTCACCGGCAGCTGCACGGTCAGCGAGCTGGCGCGGATCCAGAACGGTGACTGGACCGAGATCCTGCTGGACACCGCATGAGCTCAGTCCGCCTTCAGATCCTCGAGGCCATGGCCACCGCCTGGAACACCGACACGCCCACCGGCGTGCCGCAGCTCGTCCGCTCGCCGTTCCGGCAGCGCGTGGTCGACGACGACAACCCCGTCGCGGCGGATCTGTACCCGCTCACCGACGAGGAGAAGTCCGATAGGGGCCCGCACGCGTCGGACGACACGCCGGTCTCGATGCACGAGCTCATGGTCGCGCTCGAGCTGCGCGCGGTCGGCGCCGACGCGGAGCTGCCCGAGGACATCGTCGATTCATCGGCGGTGTGGGCGGCGCGCGTCTTCAACAACAACACCTACGGCGGGCTCGCGCAGTACTCGCGGATCGCGGGCTCCGAATACCAGCGCACTGCGGAGGGCCGGCCGGCCGTGCGGCTCCTCGTCGGCGTGCTGGTCAAGTACATCACCGCGGTCAACGACTTCGAGAGCACGTAACCGCAGTTCCCAGGGAGGGGATCACAATGGCGATCGTCAACGATGGCAAGAAGCGTCGCATCGGCCGCGGCAAGCTGTTCATCCGCGTCTACGACGGAAGCGACGACGGCGACCAGGGCAGCGGCTTCGCCTTCCAGCACCAGATCACGTCCGCGCTCTACACGCCCAACATCAACCAGATCGAAGAGACCGACTGCACGTCGGGCGTGGGCGGCACCCTCGAGGCGGTGGTGACGTCGCAGAAGCCGACGCTCAAGCTGACGTCCGAGAACTGGGAGGCCCAGGCGATCGCGAACGCGCTCATGGGCAAGCGGACCGTCGGCACGCAGGCCGCGACGCCGGTCGTGGCCGAGCCGCACGCCAACGTGCTCGAGGACGGAATCGTCGTCCTCAACAAGCGCGGCCCCGCGACCAGCATCGTCGTCAAGAACGAGGGCGGCACGGTCACCTACGTCATCGACGACGACTACACGGTCGAGGACAACGGGTTCTACGTGCTGATCAAGATCGTCGCGGGCGGTGCCATCACGACCGGCGACACGATCGAAGTCGGCTACACGCCCACCGCGTATACGGCGATCGAGGAGGTGTCTCCGGGATCCGAGACGTCGATCACGGCCGAGCTGATGTTCGTCGGCACGGAGGCGTACGGCCCGAACTACAACTTCCGCGTCTGGAAGGCGAGCATCAAGGTCGACGGCGACCGCGAGTTCATCCAGGCGGGCGACGAGTTCGGCAAGTACGACATCACGTTCACGCTGATCGACGACAGCGCGAACCACGTCGGCTTCCCGTTCATGCTCCTCGAGCGCGTCGACAACGCGGCGTAACCGCGTGCTCGTCGGACTGCTGAGCGGTCTCATCATCGGCGCCGCCGCAACCTGGGGTCTTCCCTGGGTGCGGCGGCGATTCCGACTCCGCGCGGCTGCCGCCGGCTCCGCGGTGACGATTGGCGGCCGCCGCTACCACGTGATCGAACACGGCACGGTCGAGTGGAACGGCTGGTTCGTCCGCATGCTGGGAGAGGTCGGGCTGATGCCGTTGCCCGACATCGGCGTGGCGGAGGACGGCGGCGCGTACCTGCAGCGGCTGACGCAGGAGCTCGTCGCCGGCGGGCAGTGCAACCGCGTGCTCGCCGGGATGCTGCTGCGCCAGGGTGTGCCGGCGAGCCGCTGGCATCCGGACATGCCCGCGGAGATCGAGCAGGAGCTCCGGGCGACTCCGGACGCCGCTCAGATCTACGCGCTCACACGGCACTTCCTGATCGATTTTTTCGTCGGCGGGACGGCCTCTTCCGTTCTTTCTATCAGCTCTTCGAAGACGGCGGAGGACCGTCCCGCGATCGCAGCTGGGAGGGTGATCGATACGGCCAGTGGACTGGCCTTGTCCGCGAGCTAGCGGGCGGCGATCCCGACCGCGCACGCGTCGTCGCGCGGTGGACGCTCGAGGAGGCGCTCATCGCCTACCGCCACCAGGCCACCCGCGACCAGATCGAAAGCTACCGCCACGCGTCCCTGATCACCGCGCTGCTCGCGCCCTGGTGCAAGGACGCCGAGACCCCTGAGCTCCCGCCGCTCTTGAGGAACGACGATGACGACACCTGATGTCCGAGTTCGGCTGACCGCTGAGGGCCTC
Organism: Polyangia bacterium; assembly: GCA_035607075.1. Classification (GTDB taxonomy): domain Bacteria; phylum Myxococcota_A; class Polyangia; order Fen-1088; family Fen-1088; genus JADGRB01. The sequence goes on along the minus strand of DATMZL010001243.1, from coordinate 1,265 downwards.
GCCGACGTCGTCGCCGCGCTCGCCAAGGTGCGCTCCGAATCGCAGAAGACGGGCCGCGATAGCATCGCCGGCTTCGCGGGATTCCAGAAGGCGCTGAGCGGCGTCCAGAGCGCGCTCGCGGCGATCGGCGCATCGATCACCGTCGGCGCGTTCTTCGCGTTCATCAAGAACGCCTCCGAGGCCGCGGACGACATTGCGAAGCTGAAAGAGGGGATCGGCGGCACGATCGAAGGCGTTGCTGGCCTGGCCGCCGTCTCGAAGCTCGCCGACGTGCCGGTCGAGAAGCTGCGCGGATCGATCGGCAGGTTCGCCCAAGACAGCGTCGCATTCGAACGCGGCGAGCCCGGCGTCGAGAAGTTCGAGATCGCTCTCCGCCGGCTGGGTATCACCTCGGACGAGTTCAAGGGCAAGGACCTCGCCGAACGCGTGACGCTCGTCGCGCGGCGGTTCAACGAGATGCCCGAGGGCGTCGAGCGCGGCGCGCTCGCGATGGACCTGTTCGGCAAGAAGGGCCTCGAGATCGTCCCGCTGCTCACGAATATCGGCAACATCGCGCCCGAGACCGCGGCGAGACTCAGCCGACTGTTCAGCAAGAAGGCCGTCGAAGATGCGGCCGCGATGAACGACGCGATGAAGGAGTTCGGCATCACGGTGCAGGGCGTCGGCGTGAACCTCGCCGCGGGGCTCGCGCCGGCGGTCATTCAGCAGCTCGCCGTTCTCAACGGCAATGTCAGCACGCTCGCGGAATCGGCCCGCATTGCCGGCGAGTTCATCGGTCGCCTGTTCGCGATCCTCTCGCTCCCGATCAAGGGCCTCGCCTCCGAGATCGCTGCGCTCGCGGCCGTGATCACAACGGGGCTCGTCGGCGCATGGCACGCCGCTACGCTCGCGGCGACGGGTCATTTCGCAGCTGCTGTGCGCGAGGCAAAGGTCACTGCCCAGCAGATCGGGACCATCATCAAGGATCACTTTAAGACGGTCGGCGATGCATGGAAGGCCGTGTTCGTTCCGCCGCCGCCGATTCCGACGAGAACGCAGACCTCCTCGTCGAATCAGACGACCGAAGATTCCGCAGCGCTGAGCACGCGGCGGGTCGAGCTCGTGCGCCAGCAGACCCAGGACTCGATCAAGAGGATCGAGTCGGATGCGAAGGCCGCTGCTGCCAATGAGGAGCTGCTGTTCAAGCAGAGCCTGCAGACGATCTCGGAGCACTTTGCAGAGCGACGCCGGATCATCCAGGAAGAGGTTCAGCAGGAAATCGCTGC
>DATMZL010001029.1:0-4343 GCA_035607075.1 Polyangia bacterium | reverse complement strand
GGAAGGCTAACGGCGCGTGGCCGCCAACGGCGAAAACCACAGCGGCGCAGGCGGCGGTGGCTCACTCGTCGTCCGCCCGCAATCGACGGGCGAGATCTGCTTCGTCAACTTCGCGCCTCAGCCGCCGTACGACGAGCGGCTGATCTTCTGGGACGGGCGAAACAGCGACACCGCGGCGGCGTTCCGCCTGCTGCGCCAGCGGCTGATCGAGCGCGGCGATCCGCGCATCATGCTGTGCACCAGCGCGACACGTGGGGAGGGAAAAACCACGCTCGCCACGAACCTCGCGCTGGCGTTCGCCGAGCTGGCGAAGCACCGCGTGCTGCTGATCGAAACGAACTTCCGCTCCGCGTCGATCGGCGAGGTGTTCGGCTTCAAGCCGCCGGCGGGATTCGCGGGCCAGCTGGCCCAGCACCGACAGCGGCAGGATGACCCCTGGGTGGTGGTGCAGATCGCCGGCTCACCGCTCTACATCCTCGCCGCAGAGCCGCGGTGCTGCCCGAAGTGCGCCACGGTGCTCGCCGAGGACGTGAAGTTCTGCGGCATGTGCGGCACCGAGGCGAACCTGAGCGACGGTGCGTCGATCGACGCGGTGACGTTCGCCAAGGCGATCAACCAGTTTCGTGAGTCCTTCCACTACGTCGTACTCGACGCGCCGCCGGTGCTCGCGCACGGCGACGTGAACGTGATCCAGGACGCCGCCGACGCCATCGTCTTCGCGACGCGCAAGGGCGTCTCCGCCGCCCGCGACGTCCGCCGCGCGATCGACCAGGTCGCCCCCGCCCCCGTCGCGGCCGTCGTGTTGATCGAGAACTGAGCCTGCGAGCGGCTAGGGCTCCGAATCCGCGCGACGCACGCGGATCAAACGCAATCAGCTGAGCTTGAAAGCGAGGCTAGCCGCTGGCCGTGCGGGGAGCGGCCATTTCGGCGGAGGCGGCGGCGGGTTCGACCTTCTTGCTGAGCGTGAGCAGGTTGGGACGCCCGCGGCGGTACTTCATCACCATGAACGACTGCATGATGAACAAGCCAAGGCCCGATTCGGGCAGCTCTTCCAGCTTGGGGAGGGGGACCGCGCTGGGGTCGAAACCCTTGCCCCAGTCACGCACCTCGATCTGAATCTGTCCGTCGCTGGGCCGAATCAGGACCTCGATGCGCCCGTCGTCGCGGCCCTCGTAGCCATGCAGCACGAGGTTGTTGAACGCCTCGCTGACGGCGGAGACGACCTGCGACTGGAAATCCCGCCCTTGCGGGGAGCTGGTGACCAACCTACAGGCCGAGGAGACCGCGCGAAGGACGATGTCCCGGTGCTCGAGGATCCCGAGGACCGTCATCCGAATTTCGCACTGCGCCGTGTTCTGCTTCCTGGCGGACCTCATTCAGCCGTTGTGCGCTCTCCCACGTCGCTAGCGTAAACGATATTCGGAAAACCGGGTCGTTAATTGCAGTGTGCGAGCTTGCCACACGTGTGCGGCGAATGCCGGCCTGCTGAGCTTCGCGACCGTCGAAAGAAAAGCCGACCGTCCGTCGCGACGTGGACAACGACGTCGGCGATTGCGATTATCTGGCGCGCCCAAAGGGCGGCACGCTCGTTCGCGAACGATTCATGGGCCACGCAAAGACCATCGCACGCAACTCGCTTTGGTCGCTCGCGGACAGCCTGCTGGGGATGGTCAGCTCGTTCGGCTGTTCCATCGCGGTCGCGCGGGTCATGGGCCCCGACCAGCTCGGTTACTACAACGTCGTCACCTGGATGGCGAACATGGCGGCCTGGATCGCCGCCTTCGGCATCCCGGCCGCGACGCGCACCTACGCCGCGGAGGCGTTCGGCCGCGGCGACCACGCGCTCGCCCGCGCGATCGTCGAGATCACGTCGCGCATCCAGCTGGCCCTGGGACTGACCGCGGTGGCGGTCGGCCTCGTGGTCGTGTTCATCGCTGTCCCGCCCGTGCACCGCACGTTCGCGATCCTCGCGGTCATCAGCATCCTGCCCTACCTCATGTACCCGATGCCGACCGCCGGCATCACCGCCACGGAAGATCTCGCGCCTGTCGTGCGCGCCTCGCTGATCTCGACGGTGGTGATCGGCGGCGGGACGGCGGTCGCGCTGGTCTTCGGGTGGGGCCTGGTCGGTCTGACCACGGCGATGCTGGCGTCGCGCGTGGTGGATTTTGGGCTGCGCCAGTACTTCTACCAGCGCATCTACCGCACGTTCCCGGCGCCGCCTGCGGGGCAAAAGCTGCCGCCCGAGCTCAAACGCAGGCTCATCGAGTTCTGCAAGCAAGCCACGTTCATGACCGTGCTGGAGATCGTCGTGTGGGAGCGATCGGAGGTGTTCTTCCTGCAGCACTTCTCGACGATGGCGGAGGTGTCGTTCTTCACCCAGCCGTTCAACTGGGTGTCGCAGTGGCTGCTGCTGCTCCCGCGCATCATCTCCGTGGCGGCGGGCGCGTCGATCGCGGTGCAGCAGGGGCGCGATCCGTCGCAGACGGCCGGCCTGGCGATTGGGTCCACGCGCGTGCTGATGCTGCTCATCCTGCCGGCGGCGTTCGGCCTCAGCGCCCTCGCCTCCCCGATCATCACGGTGCTCCTGGGCGCGAAGTATCTGCCGTCCATCGGCGTGTTCGCGTTCCTGGCCGTGATGACGCTGGGAAAGGGGATCCAGCTTCCCGCGCGACAGCTGCTCGTGTCGACCGGGCGCCAGCACCTGCTGGTCCGGTGGGGCGTGGTGCTGTGCGCGGTGAATCTGGTGCTGGATCTCGTGCTGATCCCCGGCCGCGGCTCGATGGGCGCGGCGATCGCGAAGGGCATCATCCTGATGGCGGGCGGCGCTTCGATCTGGTGGATCGTGGCGGTCAGCTTCCGGGCGCGCCTGCCACTCGCGGTCATCGCGCGGATGGCGATCGCGTCGGCCGCGATGTGGGCGCTGGTGCGGACGATCGTGGCCGTGGTGCCCCCGTTGCCGGCGCTGGTGCTCGGGCCGCCGGCTGGAATCATCGCGATCGTCGTCCTTTTCCGGGTGCTGCGCTGCCTGGAACCCAGCGACCGCGAGGTGCTCGCGTCGCTGGGCCGCAAGCTGCCCGCGGCGGCGCGTCCGGCCTGGGGCGTGATGGTCGGGTTCATGTTCCCGACCCCGCCGCCGACCGCGACCCCGGGCGCGGCGTAATTCGCGTTCGTTCGTCAGCCCGTCAGCGCAGGCCGAGGATGACACCGGTGGTGACGATCCAGAGCCCCAGCGTGGCGATGAGCGGCTTGTCGCGCAGGAACACCTCCTCCGGGCTGCCCCCCGCGTTCTTGTTGTGCGCGAGGTACACGTAGCGGAACAGCCCGAAGATCACGAAAGGGATCGTCAGCATCATCAGGTTGTTGTGGGGCAGCTTGGGCGACGTGAAGGTGTACAGCGAGTACGCCATGATCGTCGACGACGCCACGATGCTGATCAGGCTGTCGAGCATCGAAGGCGTGTACGACTCGAGGATCTTGCGGTGGTGTCCGGCGCCCTTTTCGAGGAGCACCAGCTCGCTGCGCCGCTTGCAGAGACCGAGAAACAACGCGCCGAGCAGCGTGACCGTGTAGAGCCAGGGCGAGATGTCGGCGCGGATCACCAGCGCGCCCGAGATCGCGCGCATCACGAATCCGATCGCGAGGATGAAGACGTCGAGCAGAACCACCTCTTTCAGCCAGAACACGTAGCCGAACTGCATGACGAGGTAACCCGCCGCCATCGCCCCGAAGGGGATGCGGAGCCAGAAGCTGCCCGCCACCGAACCGATCATCAGCACGATCGCCGACGCGATCGCGACCCGCGGGGACAGCGCGCCCGACGCGATCGGACGGTTTCGCTTCGTCGGGTGGGCCCGGTCCTTCTCGACGTCGATGACGTCGTTGATGAGGTAGACGGAGCTCGAGACCAGCGAGAACAGGAGGAACGCGATCGAGGCACGCTCCAGGTAGTGCCACATGTCCTCTGAAAACGGCGTCCAGCGCTCGTTCAGGGTGAAGACGAAGCCCGCGAACACCAGCAGGTTCTTGATCCACTGTTTGGGCCGCATCGCCTTGATGACGGCGACCGGCAGCGACGGACGTTGCGCCACGACCCGCCCAAAATACCACGGCGTCGCTCGTCGACCATTGAGCCGGCGGCCGCTTGCGCCGGGGCGCGGCGGGCAGGAATACTTCCGCCCATGCTCAGGCTACCGCTCGTCGCCGCTGCGCTCGCGCTGTCTGCGTCGCTGCACGCGCCCGCCGCAGCTGCCACGCCGGCAGGGCCGCGCGGTCCTCACCCGCGCATCGGCCTCGACGCGCGGGCGCGGGAGACGCTGAAGGCGAAGCTGACGGTGCGAGGC
>DATMZL010001575.1:0-3214 GCA_035607075.1 Polyangia bacterium | reverse complement strand
GTCCGGCCCGGCGCTGTGCAAGGCCAGGCGCAACAAACGCCGACCGACCGCCCGACGGTGAAGCGCATGCTGGCGGCGTCGCCCGGTAGCCGGATGCTGGGCAATGGCGACTTCATCTTCGACGACGAAAGCTGCACGGTGTTCTGGACGGCGGACCACCGGAAGGCCTGGGCGCCCCTGGACCGAAACGGGAAAGGTCAGCCGTGGCGCCCGATCTGCCCGCCGCTGGTGGCGCCCGATCAGGGATCGCTCGCCATCGCGGCGCGCCGCGGCGCCGCGCCTGGAAAGGACGGCGACGTCATCGACCTTTGGTTGATCCAAGTGGAGTCCAGCAGCGCCCGGGGCCACGATTAGTCAGCGGCCGATTCCTCGCTTAAGCTTCGCGCGTCCTTGGCGACCCTCGACCACGATCCGGGCGATCCGCGGCAACCGCCCCGGGCCCCACCTGCCGAGAAGAACTTCTGGGCGCTGCTGCCCCGTCGTAATTTCCGCCGCGCGCTGTTCTTGCTGATCGCGCTGATTGCGATCATCGTCATCAAGCGAATGGGCGGGTTCTCGCTGGCGAAGCTGTTCGACGGCGTCGCGCCCGCGCCGCAGACCGCACCCCAGACACAGACGCCGTTCCGGCACCTGGAGGTCAAGCCGCGATGACCTCCGAGTCGCCGCTCGCGTGGGCCGTGTTCGGTGCCGTCGTCCTGGTGATGCTCGGGCTCGATCTCGGCGTCTTCCACCGCAAGGCGCACGCCATCCGCACGCGCGAAGCGGCGGTCTGGTCCGCCGTCTGGATCAGCGTCGCGTTGCTCTTCAACCTGGGCATCTACCTTTACAGCGGCTCTGACCGGGCGCTGGAGTTCTTCCAGGCCTGGCTGATCGAGAAGGCGCTGTCCGTCGACAACCTGTTCGTGTTCCTGGTCGCGTTCTCGTACTTCGCCGTTCCCGCGCACCTGCAGCACCGCGTGCTCTTCTGGGGAATCATCGGCGCGCTGATCACGCGCGGCCTGTTCATCGCCATCGGCGCGGCGCTGCTCGCGACGTTCCACTGGGTCATCTTCATCTTCGGTGCGTTCCTGATCTTCACAGCCGTGCGCCTGCTGCGCGGCGGCGAGGAGGAACCCCACCCGGAGAAGAACCCGGTTCTGCGCCTGTTCCGCCGCTTCGTACGCATCACGCCCGAATACGTCGGCGCGAACTTCTTCATGCGCCAGAACGGCGTGCTCTACGCGACGCCGCTGCTGATGGTGCTGGTCGTCATCGAGGCGACGGACGTCGTGTTCGCGGTCGATTCGATCCCCGCGGTGTTCGGCGTGACCAACGACGTGTTCATCGTCTACACGTCGAACATCTTCGCGGTGCTGGGCCTGCGCGCGCTCTGCTTCCTGGTGGCGAGCGTCGTCGCGCGCCTCACGTACCTGCGTCCGGCGCTGGCCCTCGTGCTGGCGTTCGTCGGCGGCAAGATGCTCTTGTCCAACAAGATCCACATTCCGAACTGGATCTCGCTGGTCGTGATCGGCGGCCTGATCGGCAGCGCGGCCGTGATCTCGCTGATCGCCAGCCGCAACGAGAAGACGTAGCCGGGCGGTTCGGCGCGCACCGGGCGCCGGCGCGGCGGCTAGATTCTTCGGTGCGTGAGGACGGGCAGGGCGGTCCGCAGCCTGTCCTGGTGCGCGAAGTCGAGGCGCGCGAGCGCGAAGCCCTCGTGGTCACCGCACTCGGCGACGATGACGCCCCACGGGTCGACCACCAGCGCGTGACCGTAGCTGCGCCGGGTCGGCCCGTGCGCGCCGATCTGCGCGGGCGCCATCACGTAGACCTGGTTCTCGATCGCGCGCGCGCGCAGCAGCACGTGCCAGTGGTCCTTGCCGGTCTCGGCGGTGAACGCCGACGGCACGGCGATGATGCGCGCCCCCTTCGCGGCGTGCGCCCGGTAAAGCTCGGGAAAGCGAACGTCGTAGCAGATGCTCATCCCCAGTCCGCCCCACGGCGTTGGCGCCACGACGACGTCGCTGCCGGGCTCGACGGTCTCCGATTCCCGGAAGCGTTTTCCGCCCGGCACGTCGACGTCGAACAGGTGCATCTTGCGGTAGATCGCCGAGATCGTTCCCTCGGGGTTCAACAGTACGGACGTGTTGCGGATGCGGTCGGCTGAACCGGCCTTCTCCGGAAAACCACCCAGCAACAGCCAGACGCCCGCCTTCAGCGCGAGCGCGCGCATCGCCCCCAGGATCGGTCCGATCTCCAGATGTTTGTCCGTGCCGACAGGCGGAAGCTCTTCCGCGATGGCCAGCCGATGATCCTGACTGCTGCCGAGGTACGCGAAGTTTTCAGGCAGGCCGACGATCAGCGCGCCGGCCGTCGCGGCTTCGCGAACCAGCTCGCGCGCGCGCTCGAGGTTCGCGTCGACATCTTCGCCCGAGGTCATCTGCACAGCTGCGATGACCAGGTCGTTCATGCGCGGACGAGCCTAGCATGGCGGGATGCGTCTTCCGAAATCGCCCGTGAATCTGGACGGTTAGGTCGCGGTGCCACCGGTGTGGCGTCTTGCGCCTTACGGATCGCCATGTTATAAGACGCGTCCCAGAAATTGCGTTGCCTCCTTCTCGAGAAGGGTGGGCCGCGTGCCCGCCCTTTTTTTTTGCTCAGCGAAAGAAACCGGAAACAAACAGAAGAGAAACAACTCGGACCACCAAAACCCCGCATGCGAAAGGACGTACAAGACTTGTGGCTGCTCGCTGAACCCTACGTTCGCGACGCGGGCTTCGACTTGATCGAAGTCCAGTACGGCCGCGAGCCTTCGGGTTTTGTGGTCCGCCTCTTCATCGACAGCCCCGCGGCGGCGGGTGAGGGGGCGACGCCTGCCCCAGGAAAGGTTGGACTAGACGATTGCGAACGAGTGAGTCGGGACGTTTCGGCCGCCCTCGATGTGGCCGATTCCATCCCGCACGCGTATCAGCTTGAAGTGAGCTCGCCCGGGCTTGATCGGCCCCTGCGGCGAGAGCGGGACTTTGCGCGGTTTGTGGGTGAGAGCGCGCGTATTCGGCTCAACGACGGGGTAGAGGGGCGCCGCAATTTCCACGGGACCCTCCAGGCGGCCAAGGACGGCCACGTGGAGATCGCTTGTGACGGCCGGTCTTACAACCTCCCCATCGACGACATCCAGAAGGCCAACCTGGTGCCGAATTGGGAGCGGGAATTCCATCGGAGCGCTTCATGAACG
>DATMZL010000925.1:0-3154 GCA_035607075.1 Polyangia bacterium | reverse complement strand
TCCGGTTGGAGTTGGTCATCATCACGCCGACCGCGCCGTCCGCGTGCAGCGACGCGTGTGCCTTGAGCTGCGCACCGAACGTGCCCGACACCGTCGCCTGCACCATGGTGTCGTTCCCGGTCGCCAGCAGGTGGGCGATCGTCATCGCCTTGTGGCCCCAGCGCCGGGTGTCGTTGTACCGGGTGAACGGATCGTTGTTCCAGTCGATCTGGGCGAGGAAGCTGCGGTTGTGCAGCTCGAGCCAGTGGACGGCGACCGCGCCTTGCTCCATGAAGTGCGCGTACGACTCGGCGGCGAACAGGCCCGCGTACTGCGAACCGACCGGCGCCGCATCGGGCGTCGAGCCGGGGACGTCACCGCCCGTCAGCGAGTTCGTTCCCCACTCGGTCACCATGATCGGGATCCCCGCCGGGCAGGCGTACGCCGGCGTCGCGAGCGCCGAACGGATCAGCGAGAACATCGGCGGGATCTCCATCTCCGGCGCCGACGGCGTCGTGTTGAGCGCGTCGCCTCCGTACCAGTGCACGATGGCGAGATCGAAGCTGGGGCACGCGGCGGCCAGCACCTTGGCGTTCCAGTCCGCGTACTCGTTGTCGCCGATCACGACGGCGCCGATCTTGATCGTCGGGTCGACGGCCTTCATCGCGGCCGAGTACTGCTTGACCGCCGCGCCGTAGGTGCTGGGCGACAGGGCCGTGTTCGTCTTCCGGCCCTGGCAGTCGGTCCCCATGTTGGCGGGGTAGGGGACGCGCAGGTCGGCTTCCCAGCCGCAGCCGCCGTAGTAGTAGCCGTTGCCGTAGGTCTCGTTCCCGATCTCCCAGTACTTGATCCCGACCGGGGCCGGGTGACTGAGGCGCAGGAAGTTGTTGCCGTCGTCGGTCGGCATCTTGCCGGACGCGCGCAGGGTCGCCCAGTAGCCGACGGTCTTCCAGTCGTGGCCGGTGTTGTCCATGCCGATCACGGTGGTGCTGGCGGGATCGCCGTTGGCGTAGGCGACCCAGGCGGCCGCCTCCTGGGGCACGCCCGGTCCCGTTCCCTGCGGGTTCATGCCGTAGTTGACGGTGATGACCGCGCCGGCGCCGACCTTTTCGAGAAGGCCGACGAAGTGGCCGAAGTCGGTGTCGGGCGCGACGTAGATGCCGTTGCCGCCGGCGCCCGCAGCGGGCGTCCACGTCGCGGTCGTCATCTCCCAGTGATAGAGGTCGGCGTACGAGCCGCCCGGGTAGCGCATCGATGTGACACCGGCGGCCTTGAGCAAGTCCGGAGTCGTGTCGAGCAACATGTGCCCGTCGTAGACCGACGTGTGGATTCCCATCAGGTCCGGGCTGACGACACGCCCGACCATGCCCAGGTCGGCGGTGACGGTCGCCGGTGTGCCGGTGACGGCGATCGGGTCCTGGCACGTTTGCGGCGAACCGCCCGGCCCCGGACCCAGCGTCGGGACGTTGCCACCGAATCCAGCGAACCCGCTCTCGGGCGGTGGTCCCCAGGTTCCACCGGTTGCACCGCCGCCGCCGGCCGATCCGCCCGCTCCCGCTGATCCGCCGCTTCCAGCGCCTCCGGCGACGCCGCCGGTGCCCGCGGTTCCGGTGGTTCCACTCCCACCGGCGCCGCCCTTGGCCGCGCCGCCACCTCCACTGGAGCAGGCGCCAGCGAGGGCGGCGCACGTGGCGAGGGCGGTGAAGAGACGGCTTCGATAGTTCGTTAATGATGTTGTCACGGGCGACATCCTAGCCCAGGAACCGCCGCCGCGGTGAGGCGACGTGCTCATCCGTTCCTACGACGTTGCGCGGTCTTGATTCGGGGCGGAGCGCGACGCGACGGTCGCGTGTCGAAGCCGAATGGTGGGCCGCCTTCACACTTGCGCGTGCCGGCGTGTTCTCCAGTCACCGTCTCCGTCGTCGTTAGCCGCAGGAGGTCCCGTGACTCATATCGTCGGTCGTTCGCTTGGTCGGTTCGGCAGCGTTTTGCTCATCACCTTCGTCATCAGCGCCTGTCGCGGTAGGGATCCTGAGAGGGCTCGGGACACTGAGGCGGCGGGTCTCGTCTCGAATCTGCAACGGCGTGCTGGCTCGCCGCTCGCGCCGAATGATGGGACGGCGATCGATTCCACGGCAGGCGTGTTCAAGCCGCGGTTCGCGGCGGCGACCCTCGCCGCCGAGCGCGGCCTCGCGCGCGTCACGCTGCCGGCGAACGCGTCGGCAGCGTTGCACCTCGAGGATGCAGCGACGAACGTCGCTGTCGACGTTACGGTGCGAGGTGCGTCGGCAGCGCCCGGCCGCGCGACCAACGGCTATGTGGTCTACGCGAAGGCGTTGCCGTCGGGTGCGGCGCTGGTGCATCGCCCGCTTCCGTCGGGCGCCGAAGACTTCGTGGCGTTCGACGCGAAACCCGCCGCGACGGAGGTTGTCTACGAGGTCAAGCTCGGTCGCGGCGCCGAGGGTTTGCGGCTGCTCGAGCAGACGCTCGAGGTGCTCGATGGCGGCGGCGTGCCCCGGCTGCGCGTCGCGCCGCCGTACATCGTTGGCGCCGACGGAGCGCGCACCGATGCCACGCTCGCGGTCGCCGGCTGCGCGGTCGACACGAGCCCGGCGGCACCCTGGGGCCGGCGCGTTACGGCGCCGGGGGCCGCCACTTGCCAGCTCAAAGTCACCTGGCCCAGCACGGGCGTCGCGTATCCCGCCATCCTCGATCCGCGCTGGACGACGACCGGATCGATGGCCACCCCGCGCCAGGACCACACGATGACGCTGCTCTCGACGGGCAACGTTCTGGTGACCGGCGGACGTGGGACCGGTACGACGGGGCTGGCGACGTCGGAGATCTACAACACGACGATGGGAAGCTGGGGAACCGCGCCGAGCATGAACGGCGGCCGCTTCCTGCATCGCGCGACGCGGCTCAACAATGGAAAGGTGCTGATCTCGGGCGGGATCAGCGGGACGACGAGCTTGAACACCTTTCAGCTTTTCGACCCGGTAGCCGGGACGTGGTCGACGGCTGCGAACATGACCGGCGCTCGGCACGCCCACACCGATACGCTGCTCTCGGACGGGCGGGTGCTGATCGCCGGTGGCTTGAACGGCACAACCACCTTGCAGACCGCCGCGGTCTTCAATCCGACCTCAGGTGCGTGGACGGCGACGACGGGTCC
>DATMZL010001556.1:0-6513 GCA_035607075.1 Polyangia bacterium | reverse complement strand
TTCCCGGCGTGGTGCAGATGCCTCCGCCTCCTCCCGACGTCATGGACGAGATCGACCGAAGTCTCGATGCGATGGCCAAACAAATCGATGCAGCGGGCGTCGAGCGGTTGACCACGATCCTACAGGGGCGCGCCGCGGACGAGATCGTAGCCTATGCGAATCGGATTCCTGCCGACCTCATCGTAATGGGGACGCACGGCCGGACAGGCATTCGTCGCGTGCTGCTCGGAAGCGTCGCGGAGCAGGTGCTTCGCCAGGCGCGCTGCCCTTTGCTCGTCGTCCCGCTCGCGGACGATGCTCGTGGATGAACCCGTCGAGGAGGCGATCCGATGACGACATACTCACTTCCCCCGCTGCCGTATGCGTTCGATGCGCTAGAGCCGTACATCTCCAGCGAGATCATGGAGCTACACCATGACAAGCACCATCAGGCCTACGTGGACGGAGCGAATCGTGCAATTGAAATGCTGAAGGACGCACGCGCAAAGGACGACTTCTCGAACCTCGCCGCCCTCGAACGGCAGCTCGCATTCAACGTGTCAGGCCATATTTTGCACAGCATCTTCTGGCGGAATCTCTCGCCCGACGGAGGTGGCCCGCCGGGCGGAGGTATCGCAATCGCGATTGAACGAGACTTCGGCGGATTCACAGTGTTCGAGAAACAGCTTCGTCAGACCGCGGCCACGATCATGGGCTCGGGATGGGCGGCGCTGGTCTGGGATCCGGTCTCTCGACGTCTCGGTACCACGCAGATCTACGATCATCAGTCGAACGTCACGCAAGCGGGCGTACCCATCTTGGTCGTCGACGCCTGGGAGCACGCTTACTACCTCCAATACAAGACGAGGAAGACGGACTACTTCGCTGCGCTATCGAACCTCTGGGACTGGGAAGATGTCGAGCGGCGCTTCCTGCGTGCCCAGGAGCTCGACCTGGAGTTGGAAGACGTTGCCTTCGTGGAAGTCGCGGCAAATATTGCCTCGCAGGCGCCACCCCCCGGGTCCTAATCTGTCGAGGTTCTTGCATCCTCCTCTAACGAACACAGGTTCTTCGGAGATGACCGGTCCGGCCCGTCTTGAGCACCGATCGTCTTGAAACGGATGGCGAGGGTACCGTCGCGCCGCACGCGCGCGACACCGTCGTGGATCCGCATCGCCCCTGTGCCGTTGTCCACGAGGGGTACACGGTGCTCGTCACCCAGCCGAACGGCGAGCTGGATGCCGCTGAACGCCAGGGGCTACTAGACTTCGATACACGCATTCTGAGTCGGCATCGCCTCACCGTGGGTGGCCGCACGCCAGAGGGGGCGTGCGCATCCGTGATCGCGGCGAACGCGTGGGTGACCTGGGCGCGGATTCCGTTGACGGGCGGCACGGCCGTGGGACCCCGGCTGCCACAGGACCAGCTCGTGGTCATCGTCGATCGTCACGTCGGTTGTGGGATGCGCGAGCGCATCACCCTCAGAAACCACAGCATGGCGCCACTCGAAACCGAGCTTGCGTTGGAGCTCGATGCCGACTTCGCCGACGTGCAGGAGCTGGGCGGCGCGCGCCAGTTCGAGGGGCGCGTGACGTCGTCATGGGACGAGGACGCGCAGACGCTACTCTTCACGTACACGGCCGAGCGCGCCGACCGCCGACTCCGCCGCGCCATGCGCGTCGCGGTACACGACGGCGCCATCGTCCGCGTGAACGCTCGCGAAGGCGTTCTGCGCTTCCCGCTGGCGCTCGCGCCACGCAGCGAGTGGCGGGTCGACATCGAGTTCCACTCCGAGGTGGACGGTCTCTGGCGCACCCCACCGTCTCAACCGACTGCCCGCGCCGAAGAGCGCCGTGCTTGGGAGCACCGACGGGCGCATGTCGACTGCCCGCGTCCGGTCGTGGCCCGCGCCTTCGAGCGCGCGGCGCAGGATCTGTTCGACCTGCGCAATTGGGAGCTCGACGTCGGCGCCGATGCCTGGGTTCCCAACGCCGGTGTGCCGACGTACACCGGCCTGTTCGGGCGCGATACGCTCACGGCCGCGTGGCAGTCGGCCTTGCTCGGTCCCGAGATGATGCGTGGTGCGCTCGAGCGCATCGGTGAGCGGCAGGCCACCGCCGACGATCCATGGCGCGACGCCGAGCCCGGCAAACTCGTGCACGAAGTGCGGCGCGGCCCTCTCTCCGAGCTCGACGTGATTCCTCAGAGCGCCTACTACGGGACGCAGACCGCGCCGGCCATGTACGTCTTGGTGTTGTCAGAGCTCTGGCACTGGACCGGCGATATTGCGGTACTGGCGCGCTACCGAGATGTGGCGTTGTCCGCCATGGAGTGGGCGCGGACGTATGGCGACCGAGACGGTGACGGTTTCCTCGAGTATTCGACGCGCTCGTCGCGCGGGCTCAAGAACCAAGGCTGGAAAGACTCTGACGAGGGAATCCGGTACCCGGACGGCGCGCTGGTCGACAATCCGATCGCCACCGTCGAGGAGCAGGCGTTCTATTTCCTGGCGCTGCAGCGGATGGCGGAGATTATGATCGCCCTCGACGAGGACGAACGCGCCGACCGATTCCTTGCTGAGGCGCGCGAGCTTCGCCGTAAGTGGGACGCCGCGTATTGGGTCGAGCAGGATGGCTTCTACGCGATGGCGCTCGATGCCAACAAGCGGCCGGTGCGGTCGATCTCGTCTAACCCGGGCCACGCGCTCGGCGCGGGGCTGGTGCCTCCGCATCGCGCGCGTATCGTCGCCGATCGCTTGCTATCGCCCGAGCTCTTCTCGGGCTGGGGAGTGCGTACGCTTTCCACGGAGCATCCATCCTATAACCCGCTCGGCTACCACCTCGGGACCGTGTGGCCGGTCGAGAACGCAACATTCATGCTCGGGTTCAAGCGCTACGGCCTGGACGAGCACGCTGACAAGCTCATGACCGCGCTCTTCGACGCCGCCAGCTTCTTCGGCGCCGCCCGACTACCGGAGGCGATCAGCGGCGACGGTCCAGGCCGGGCAGTCGTGCCCGTTCCGTATCCGACGGCGTGCAGCCCGCAGGCCTGGACGGCAAGCGCAATGATTCAGATCGTTCAGCTCATGGTGGGGCTCTACCCGTTCGCGCCGGCACGCGTCCTGGCGCTGGTCCGGCCGCGCCTACCGAGTTGGCTTCCCTGGATGACGGTGCGGAACATACGCGTGGGTGACGCGGTGGTCTCGCTCCGCTTCGTTCGCCAGGCGGACGGCTCGGCGACCCATGAGGTGCTGGAACAGACCGGCCGCCTCCACACCCTGACCGTACCGCCACCGAACGACGGCGGCGATTCCGACGGTTCGTGGATCGATAGCCTCAAGGCATGGCTCCTTCGCCATGCGCCCGGCCGCAAAGCGCGCGAGGTCAGGCTGGCCTTGGGACAGATGGATGGCGAGCTCTCGCCTGACTGACGTCCCGCGCTCAAGATGTCGGCTGACCGATTAGTCGCGGCGCTCCTTCGGCTCCGAATCGGGCGCCGGTCGTTGCGACGATCGGGCCGCGGGCAGGTGCCAGTTGTAACGGATCGCCCCGAAGCGCAGCGCGAAGCACAGCGCGCCGCCGACGACCATGGCCAGAATCGGCGAAATGTGCAGCACGTGGGCAACCGCGACGGCCGTCGCACCCGCGAGCGCCGCCAACGCATAGACGTCGGCGCGCAGGACGGTCGGGATTTCCGTTACGAGCACGTCACGCAGCATGCCGCCGCCGATGCCGGTCAACATGCCAAGCAATGCCGCCATCGCGGGGTGGAGTCCGCGCAGCAAGGCCTTTTGGGTGCCGGCCACGGCAAAGAATGCCAATCCCACCGCGTCGTACCAGAGGATGTCGTTGCGAAATCGATCGGCTTTCGGATGCCAGAAAAATGTGATCAATCCGGCGAGGGTAGACACGCTGACGTACTTCCAGTCAGCGACAGCGGCGGGTGGCGCGGCGCCTATCAGTAGATCACGCGTGATACCGCCGGCGTTCCCGGCTGCGAACGACAAGACCGCCACCCCGAAGATATCCAGCCGGTGTTTGACCGCGAGCAGGGCCCCGCTGACGGCGAACACGAAAGTGCCCCCCAGGTCCAGCACCGCCAGCAAGATTTGCAGCATGCTCTGCGTCGCGTCCGCCAGGTCCGGCGGTGCTCCACTTTACTGCGTCAGCCAGGCCCGTGCGGCAACCATCATCGCTTCCACGCCGGTCTCGAGGGTCGGGTGGAGAACGGGCAGAAAGCGCGGGTTGTGATTGGTCGGTAGCTCGTTGAGGCGATTCTCGGCCTCGGCCTTCGCGTAGGCTTCCGGATCGGTACCGCCGATGAACCAGAACACCGACGGCGTCTGCCACTCGGCGCCAAATGTGCCGAAGTCTTCACTCGCCGACGTGGGCCCGGTGTTTCGAACGCGGTCCGCCGAGAAGTATCGCTGAAACGCATCGACCACCCGCCCAGTCGCCTGCGAATCATTCGTGACCAGGGGATACCGATCGAGCGGCGTGATCTCCGGCGGCCTCGGTGCGCCGGACGCGGCCGCCTCCGCGTTGACGATCCTCGCAATCGCGGCGAGCACCCGCTTCCGCACGCCCTCGTCGAATGTGCGGGCGTTCAGTTTGATGACGGCTTCGTCAGGAATCACATTTTCCTTCGTACCCGCCTGCAGCGAGCCGACCGTCACCACGGCGGCCTCCGTCGGTGCCAACTCGCGCGCGACGATGCTCTGCAGGCGCAACACCGTCGCGGCCGCCATCACCACCGGATCGATACTGGCCTGAGGCATCGATCCGTGCGCGCCACGCCCGAACAAGCGGATCTGCAGGCTGTCGGCCGCCGAGGTGATCACGCCGCTGCGGCCGCCGACGACACCCGCCGGCCCGACCATGACGTGCTGCCCGAGCACGACGTCGGGCTTCGGGAAACGCCCGAACATCCCGTCGTCGATCATCGCCTTCGCGCCTACCCCCGTCTCCTCGGCGGGCTGGAACACCGCCATCACGGTGCCCCGCCAGCTCGCGCGCGTCTGCGCCAGCAACGTCGTCGCACCGACCAGCCAGGTGACGTGCATGTCATGGCCACACGCATGCATCACCGGGACGGTCTTCCCTTCGGAGTCGACGCCTTTCGCTGTGCTCGCGTACGGCACGCCCGTGGCTTCTGCCACCGGCAGAGCGTCCATATCGGCGCGCAGCATCACCGTAGGCCCCTCGCCGTTCCGCAGCAGACCGACGACACCCGTCTTTCCGAGGTCGGTCGTGACTTCATAACCCGCTCTCCGCAAGCGCCCTGCCGCCAAGGCCGCCGTCCGGGTCTCCTGCATCGAAAGCTCCGGGTGAGCGTGGACGTCGGTGTAAAGCTTTTCCAAATCTGGGAGCAGACCCGGAAGATTTCCGAGCGTCGAGGCCGGGTGCGACGGTGTCTCATTCATGTCGCACTCTCATCCAGGCAAACAGGATCGGAGGTCATGATTTCGTTCACGGAGCTCATGCGCGTCCTCCGTCCTTCCCGCCGTCCTCTTTTCAAACCTGCGGCGCGGCTCGATTGCGTCAACGCGCGATCGCCAGGTTGTGATGGACCGTCGAAGGTCAGCAGGCTCTACAAGGTGGCCTTCGCCGGGGCCGGTCCAACCACCGGCGCCGCCGGCATGCTCCGGTATGGCCAAACCTGGAGCCGGCGATGCCCTGCAGGAAGGCGCGCCGACCGCCGCGCTTGCTCACCCCTCGGGCTGTCGCCAGCCTTTCGGTGGAGGGAGCCGGATGGAGCGAATTCTCGTCGCCACCGATTTTTCGGAGGATGCTGATCGCGCGCTCGCGGTGGCCATCCGCTTCGGAAAACTGCTGAAGGGGACCGTCGACCTCGTCCACGTATACGACCTGCCGATGCCGACGGCCCTGTCCGTCGCAGGCGCCGTAGAGCCAGCGAAGCCGGCTGCCGATGACGTGTTGAACGCCTACCGGCAACTCGACGAGCGCGCGGCCAGCGTACGCGAAGCGGGCGTCGACTGCGCCGCCACCGCCGTGGGAGGTGATGCCCCGGTTGAGATCGTTGCCCAGGCGCAGAAGCTTTGCGCGAACGTCCTTGTGATGGGCAGGCGCGGCCTTAGCGGCCTCCGAAGGATGGTCGTGGGCGGCGTCACCGAGCGCGTCCTTCGAACGAGTGGAGTTCCCGTCCTGGTAATACCGCCCGCGACGTGACCCTCGCGTGGAGCAACTGCGGCGTCATACCCTGCGAGTACCGGACTCCCCTATCTTGCCGTTGCCGCCCGCGAACCCACGCTCCGTGCGAGCTCGCGATGGCCACATCGCATTCGGTCGAAATCGAAGAGACGAGACGTGCGCGGTCTACGGGTCAGGGCGGTCCTGTGCTGTTGCTCGATCGGCCTCCTCGGAAGGAGCGCTCGGGCGGAGACGCCCGCGCCGGGGCCACCGACGATCACGTCTCTGCGATACACGGAAGACTACTCGTACCTCCGCGACCCGAAGAACCGGAGCGGCGCTTGGTGGGAGCCGCTCAAGTTCATCCCCGTCGACTCGGCCGGAT
>DATMZL010000639.1:0-3490 GCA_035607075.1 Polyangia bacterium | reverse complement strand
GCGCGGGCGCCGGCGCGACGGTCGCGGCAGCTGCGCGCGACTCATCCTTTCGCGAAGGTGAATCCAGGTTTGCGTCGCACCCCACAGGCGCGCTTCCTGCTGGACCTGGCTCAGGCTCGCCATCTCCGGACCCGTCTTCTTTCGGCTAGCACCGCGCGTCGGAAATTCAACCCGATGCGCTGTCACTAATTCGCGATTAATCGCTCTGATGAGAGGAAGGAGAAAGGTGCAACGATGAATGGAACAGCCGGAAGCAAGGAAGTCGCCGAACAGAAGTTGGTTGATTCGGTCTGGTGGACGCTGCGAATGAGCTTCGGCGTGGTGCCGTTTCTCGCGGGGTTGGACAAGTTCTTCAACCTGCTGACGTTCTGGCCGAAGTACGTCGCGCCGTCGATCGCGAGCGCGCTGCCGATGACGCCTCAGCACTTCATGTACGTCGCGGGCATCATCGAGATCGTCGCGGGTCTGGCGATGCTGCTGTCGCCCTGGACGAAGGCGTTTGGCTACATCATCGCGGCGTGGCTCGCGGCGATCGCGCTCAACCTGATCATCGGGGGCGTCTACGACGTTGCCGTGCGTGACCTGGTCATGGCGATCAGCGCGGTGTCGCTGGCGCGCCTGACGGACGTCGTCCACGTGCCATCGGTCGCGCATCGCCACCTGCACCGCGAAGCCACCGTCGGCTCGGCCTGATCGGCGACGATCTTTCTTCGCCTCGTCGCTACTCGACCACGGGTGGCGGCGGTGGCGGCGGGGGAGGCGGCGGCGCGGGGGGCACGGGCGTCGTGCCGGGCGGCGGCGGCGTGGAACCGGGCGGCGGGACCGGCGGCGGCATGGGCATTCCGGTCTCGATCTGCGCGCACGACGACAGGTCGAACAGCGAGAACTCGAGCGCCTTCTGCTGCGCCGTCAGCTCCGTCGCGGTTCCGCAGCGCATCGGGAAGGGGACGGCCGCGAGCGAGCCGCCGCCGTTCGAGGTGTGGATGTCGGTGAACACCATGCGGCCGCAGACGTTCGCGCTGCCCACCGGCGTCGTGAAGGAGAAGTACTCGACCACCGGTTTGGTCGGGCTTCGGCTGGTGTCGTTGCCGTAGACCCACTGCTGGGCGACGCCCTGCACGACAGAATCGATGGTGTGCTCGCCGTCTGTGATCGCCAATGTGCCGGGCGTCGTCGATGCGCCGACGTTGACCAGCCAGTCGCGGAACGCTGCTCCCTTGGGGAACGAGCTGTCGATCATCAGCGGGAAGGGAACCGGGTTGTCGAGCCCGTGCGCGCCGGACGAGAAGTTGACCACCTTCGGATAGCCCTGGTTCGGCTGGCCGTCCTCGGACCGGATCCAGTTGTTGTGGTAGTGCGAGCCGAAGATGCGGCCGCCGATGTCGGCGTAGCCGCGCACCGCCGCGTACTGCGCCGCCGTGCGCCCTTCGGAAGGTCCGTCGTCGCCCTCGCACGCCATCAGCACGACGTCGTACTTCCGCATGCTGGTGAGGCTGGCCCAGAGGTTGTCCGCGCTGCGCAGCGCCGAGCTGGCGCCGTTCGCCATGATCGTGGGCGACGCGCGGTAGCCCTGGAAGAGTTGCACGCGCCCCGTTCCGGAGTCGTTCGTGAACTCCGCCTCGTCGATCCCGACCGTGCGCAGCAGGCACTCGAGCGCGTCGGAGCCGCCGGTCGCGATCGCGATCAGCGGGATGTCGCCTTCGGTCCTGTTCTTCGGCAGCCGCGTCTGGTTCTTGTCGGTCAGCGCCGTCGACGTGCAGGCAGGGACGTTGGCGACGGTGATCTGGCGACGCCACTTGCCGGTCTGGAGGACGAGCGGGATGTTCGCGCCCGACGGGACGCCCTTGAGCGAGAAGCGCCCCTGCGCGTCGGTCAGCGCCACCGCGATCGGCGTTCCGGTCACGTAGGTGTCGCACTTGTCGCACGCCGCGCCCGAGGTGATCGCCGACGGCGTCGTGTTCGGAACGTAGACCAGGATGTTATAAAGCGGGACCTTGGCCGCGGGATCGTAGACGACACCGGTCAGCGTCGTCGGCGACGCCGTCGGGCAGTTGTCCTTCACGATCTGGCACTGCAGCCCGGTGCACCCGGTGCCGCCCGAGCCCGGGCAGACGTGGTTCGGCGGGCACGCCGCGCCGCCCGCGCACGTCGCAGGACAGTCGAGCGCCTTGCCGCAGCCGTTCCCGATCGTCCCGCAGTACTGCCCGCCGCCCATCGGACTGCAGGTGATCGGCACGCAGTTGGGATCGCCGCACACGTTCGGGATGCCGGTGCCGCCGCAGGTCTGCGGGGCGGCGCAGCCGCAATCGATCGTCTTGCCGCAGCCATCGCCGATCCGCCCGCAGTACTTGCCGCCGCCGCCCGGAATGTCACAACCCGACGGTGTGCAGTTCGCCGGCACGCACACGCCGTCGCTGCTGCAGGCGTTTCCCGCCGCGCACATCCCGCAGTCGAGCGCGTCGCCACAACCGGTGCCGACCCGCCCGCAATAGCGCGCGCCGCCCGGGCCGTCGCAGGTGCCGCGCGTGCAGCCGGGGCCCTCGACGCAGATGTTGGCCTTGCACTCCTGACCAGCCCCGGCGCAGCCACCGCAGTCTTTCGACTTGTGGCAGCCGTCCCCGATCGTGCCGCAGTACTGGCCGCCCGTCGGCGTACACGACACCGGGACGCAGGGGCCGCCGTCCGCCGGTGGCGCGGCGACGTCGATCGAGGGCACGTCGAGCCCGGGCGCGTCCATGGCCGTCGGTACGTCGATTCCGCCGCCGTCGCGGCCGCTCTGGCCGCCATGACCGGAGGTCGCGTTGACGCCGGCGGCGGTGCACCCGGCGGCCGCCAGCGTGGCGGCAATGATCCACGAACACGAATTCCGAGGCCCCGCTCCCATGGGCCTCCAAGTGTCCGGTGCGGCTTGCCGCGGGTCAGCGCGGCTGTAACGGCAACGTCACATGAACGATGCAGGGCAGGGGTATTGTGCCCAACCGCATGCGGCAGTTGGGTGTTTTTAGGCCCGGCCCACGGTTCTCGGGGCCGGCGTTTCTGGCCAAGGTGTTCTTGGCGTTCTTGGTTTCCGGGGCGGGAGGGTGCACGTTGTCGCTCGACACCGGCGGCAACCCCTACAAGTGCAGCACCACCGCCGACTGCGATCGTTTTCCCAATGCGGTTTGCGACGACGCGCGGAAGATGTGCGTCCCGCGCCTGCCCTATGCGGGGCAGGACGGCGGCGGTGGTGGCACATCGGGCCTGACCTGCGTGGAGTCGTTCGACAACAGCGCGCGCATCACGGGCGGCGATCCCGACGGTGGGTTGCTGCCGCTTCCGGAGGGGCCATGAAGCGGCCCGCCGTCGCGGCGCTGTTCGCCGGATTGGTTGCCGCGCTCGCGGCGCGCGCGGTGGCGGCGACCGAATGTCCGTCGCTGCCGACCCCGGTCTACGTGACCGGCTCGACGGCGGCGAAGCCGCTGCTCGCCGAGATCGGGAAGTTGATGGCTGC
>DATMZL010001516.1:0-3326 GCA_035607075.1 Polyangia bacterium | reverse complement strand
GGCGGGCATGTCGCGGTTGCCGATGCCGATGGCGAGGGGCGCCGTCAGGAAGCCGTGGAAGTCGAAACGCCATTCGCCCTCGCTGAGGGAACGCTGGCCGTAGGCCGGGGTGACGCCGCCGGGCAGCGCGGCGGTCATGGGCGTCGAAGGATCCAGGCCCAGCGCCGGATCCGTGCCCAGCGACGGGATCGGCTTGGTGTCTTCCGTGCTGCCTTGGGCGAACGCCGGCGCGGATCGCCCCGCGCCCAGCGCTAGCAATGTCAGGAGGCCTATCGTGTGTCTCGAATGCATGGGTTCACCACCACATGTTGACGTTCAAGGCGATCAGCTGGTCGTCGAGCCTGGGAAGAGGAAGCGAGCTTGTGAGCGAGCTGTATTCCGGGTGCGTGTTCGGGCCGTAGAACCACTTGGCGTAGAGCAACATGATGCTTTCGCGGCTCTGCCAATCGGTCTTGAACACCAGGCGTCCCGCCAGCACCTCGAAGGACTCGCTCGAATCCTTCGAGTTCGGGACGACACGATCCACGCGCGCGCCCGCGGACACGTACTTCGAGAACGCGTACAGCGCGTCGATGCCGTACTTGTGCCGGATCCGCCCGTCGAAGCAGGTGGGCGCGTCGCCGCACAGGCTGTTCGTGTGCGTCACCGCGACGACCGCGCCCGCGTTCAGCGCGAGGTCGGGGCCGTTCGCGTCGAACGGCCGCGGCGACGCGAGGATCCGCCCGAGGCTGGCGCTCCAGTTGATGCCCGCGACGTCGACCGTCCCCGTGCCGTTGGTGTCGTTGCCCAACCAGCGCTCCGTCAGATCCTTGCCCTCGCCGCCGAACGTCAGCAAGCCCCGCAGCGGCCACGAGTCATGCGCGTCGATGTGCGACGCGCCGATCGCCAGCAGGCCGAACACCGGGTGCGTCATGCTCGCGTCGAGGCCGTAGACGGAGATGCGCCCGTCGGGGATGTGCGACTCGTCGATCCCGCGCGTGACCATGTTGTCGCGCATCGGGTTGCCCATGGCGTCGAACTGCGGGCGGTCGTCCATCATGAAGTTGACCATCCAGTGCAGCTGCGCCCGCAGCGTCACCTCGGTCTTCCGTATCAGGCCGGCGTGCAGGTGCTGGATGTACGAGGACCCGAACAGCGGATCGACGTTGCTGTTCGGATTGGCGGCCGCGTTTCCCGATGGCCCGCGCCCGTTGCGGTTGCCCATCAGGCCTTCCTCGACGACCAGCGCCACGTCAGGGGTCAGCGGGTATTCGCCGAGGACCGTTCCGCCGATGCCGCGTGCCGCGCCGACGTAGGGCATCTGGTAGATGCCGGCGGTGTACGGACCGAGATTTCCATAGTTGTTGAAGAAGTAGCCGAACGTCCCGCGCAGCTTCAGCTTGTCGAAGTTCGGGATGTTGTAGGTGAGGAACGCGTTGTTGACGAACCCCTGGCTTCCCAGCTGGTAGTACGTCGTCGGTATCGACGGGTTCCAGGTGCTGAGCGTCAGGTTGGCGGTGACGTTGCGGTTCCCGTAACGGAAGTTCATCTGGATCCAGTTGCCGGGCATCGTGGCGGTGCCGACGAACGACTGGTATTCGTCGACCACTTGCGGCGGCACGTGGAACACGGTGCTGCTCTGGCCGGGCGCGGGATTCGGCCGCTGGTTGATCCCGAACTGCGCGGTCATGTTCATGAAGCCCGTGAACTGGAAGGTCCAGTCGTTGGGCGGCATCGGCGCCTGGAACGCGGGCGTGACGCCGCCGGGTAGCGCACCGACGGCGGGTGCGTACGGCGACAGTCCCAGCGACGAGGTCTCGCGGTAGCCGGGCAGGTAACCGGGGTCGCGCACTTCGTCCTTCGTGAGGCGGGGCGGCTCGGGCGGCGGCGGGTTCGCGGGCGCCAGCGGTTGCGTTCCGGGCGGCGGCGGCTGCGCGGGCGGCGGCTCGGCCTGCGGGACGCCGATCGATTCGATCGGCTTGGCCTTCCCCTCGGGCGTGTCAGGTGCCGGAGCGGGCGCTGGCGGCTTGACCGGCTGCACCTGCGCGCCCACGCGCGCCGGCAACAGCAGCGCGCCCGAGAGAACCATCGCGGACGCGATCGCGAGCCGGACGTGTCCTGCGACGGTCGCTGGCCCGGGGCGGCGCATTCGTGGGCCCCTTTTACTGGATGAACGCCGCCAAACTCAAGGAAGTAAAACCTTCCGGCTGTCGGGCTATATTGGCGGCCCTCGATGCTTGATCAATTTCGCGCGACCCGGGCCTTCCGACTCACGTTGTCCACGTTGTCGTTTGCCGCGAAATCGCTGCCGCTTCTGTTGGCGGTCTCCATCGCCGGCACCGGATGCATCGGCGTGTCCGCGAAGCCCGCGGGCAGCACCGCGTCGTTGGGCAGCCCCGACGCGCTCAAGAGGTGTCGTTCCGTGCGGCCCGCCGACGACGGCGCGATCGACGATTTGGAAGACGGCGACAACCAGATCACGAAGACCGCCGGCCGCGATGGCTACTGGTGGTCGGCCGCCGATCCCAACGGCTCGAAGATCGAGATGCAGACCGCCGAGCCGGGCGCGAACTCCGAGATGGCAATGCACATGACCGGCAAGACGGTCCCCGGCAAACCCGAGGAGGGTTCGTGGGGCGTGCAGCTGGGCGTGAACTTCGTGACCGAGGGGACGTTCTACAACGCGTCGAAGTACGCGGGCATCGCGTTCAAGGCGAAGGCCGGGCCGGATTCGGCGCGTGCGTTCCGCTTCAAGATCGCCGACATCAACACGCACCAGGACGGCAAGATCTGCAAGGCCTGCTGGAATCACTTCGGCAAGGACATCACGCTGACGCCGGACTGGAAGGAGTATCGCCTGACGTTCTCGGCCGCCGAGCAGGAGCCGGGGTGGGGCGACCCGCGTCCGACCGCGATCACGCCGAGCAAGCTGATCGCGCTCAACTGGCAGGTCGGTCCGGGCCAGAACTACGACATCTGGATCGACGACGTGACGTTTCTCGACTGCGAATAGCGGGGCGGCGCGGTGCGGACGGCGGGAACGATCGCGATCGTCTTCGGTTGCGCGCTCGTGACCGGTTGTACCGGTCCCGCCCTGATTCACTTGTACGTGTAGAGCTTCACGCGCTGGACGCCGAGCGCGCCCATCGGCAGGCGCAGCTGGCGACCCTGGTGCGTCTCGTCGCCGTTCAGCCGGCGCGTGACGACGAATCTTCCGTTCTCGACGCGGCCCTCGTCGACGCGTTCGATGCCGACCTGCGCGTCGGCCGCGCCGAACGTGATGATGATGCCGTTGCCGGCGACGATGAATTCGCCGGGCCCGATCTCGACGATGATGCCGCCCGCGC
>DATMZL010001495.1:0-2388 GCA_035607075.1 Polyangia bacterium | reverse complement strand
GGACCCTGCAGAGCCGGCGTCGGGCGATCCCGACGGCAGCCGCGATCCGCACCCGACGACCGCGAACGACACCGCCACGACCACGCTCACCCCCGCCGGTGACCGCCCGCGCCACACCGCCATCCTGTACTCCTCGTCCGTCAACCATAAGGCGCGCCCCCGAGCGAACAAGTCCCGGGCGCACCCGGATGGTTGGACACCGCGTTCACCCGGTTGTCAGACGTCAACGCCGGCGTTCCACGGGATTCTCTCGGGCGGTCTGCTGCCCGAGCTCTTGGGCGAGCCCGATGAGAATTCCTTCGGGGCCCCGGATGTAGCAGAGCCGGTAGACGCCTTCGTAATTGACGACTTCATCGACCACCGTCGCGCCGAGCTTACCGAGCCGGGCGAGGGTGTCGTCGAGGTCTTCGACGGCGAACATGACCCGCAGGTACCCCAGCGAGTTCACCGGGGCGGTGCGGTGATCGGCCGCGATGGCGGGAGCGTCGAAGCGCGAGAGCTCGAGGCGGCTGTGGCCGTCGGGCGTGCGCATCATGGCGACCTCGACGCGCTGGCCGCGCACGCCGGTGACGCGGCCAGCCCATTCACCCGCGATGGGCATGCGGCCTTCGAGGGTAAGGCCCAGCTCGGTGAAGAACTCGACTGTGGCATCGAGGTCTTCCACCACGATGCCGACGTTGTCCATACGCTTGACCGTCATGATGGCCGACCTCTCATGAACTCTCGCGAGGATCCGGATCGCGCAGTTCGGGGTACCGGCCATCGAGAACGCGATGGTTCACCGCCTTCATTGCCTCAATGACTTCGTCCCGGCGATCATGGAGCCAAGCGGGAACGCATCCTGTCCATTGCTCTGCGAGCGGTACGTAGGCAACCAGTGGCTCGACGCCCCAGCCGCAGTCGAACATGAAGGAGCGTCCCTGCTCGTCGAAGATGTAGAGCTCCTCTTTCCACTTGGTCTTCGCGATCAAGGCCATGCGCCCGCCGTGTTCGTCTAACGATACTGCCGTTCAGCGGCGAACGGGAGAGAGAGCGCGAAGCGACCGACCCGGTCGTCCGCTGCAACGGCTACGGGACGTCGAAAGTAACCTGGTCGCAAAGCGAAAGGGCCCGCGTTTGTGGCTTCGCTCGCCACAACGTGTGGCCCACGCCGCCACTCGATCGATTTCAGCACCGCGCGCGCCGTCGTCGCGCCGCAGATTCTCCGCGCTTCGGACGTCCGCACGTGAGGGCACACGCGTTGCAAAAGCGGGCGGCGGTAGTTCAACCACCGTCGGGGAGGAAGTCATGCGTTCAAGCGCCAGCGCCATTCGTTCATTCACGATTCCATTGTTGAGACTCGGAGCTCTCGTGGCCGCCGTCGCAGTCGCAGGCTGCGCGGCGACCGACGACGATCCGATCGCCGACGGCACGGGCACGAGCGCCGGCGCGCCCATCGCGCCCGCGTCGTCGGGAACGTCGCTCGGAGCAGGACCATCATCGGTGGCGCATGGCCTCGGCACGGGTACCGACCCCGCGCAGTACACCGGCCGCATCGAGCGCACCTACTACGACGACTTCCACAACAACACCTTCCGCACCGAGTACCACCTGCGCCTCGCCGACGGCAGCCGCCTCAAGCTCGACTTCGCCGGCAAGACGCCGCCACTCCCGCAGGGAAAGCAGCTCGTCCAGCTGCGCGCCGCGCACGTCAACGGCCGGTTGCTGGTCGAGACCGCGCCGACGCCCATCGGGTCGTCCGGGTCGGGCGACGGCGAGACGGTCGCGAACCAGGGCGATCCGGGGATCGCGCCGCTGGGCGCGCAGAAGTACGCGGTCATCATGATCAAGTACGACGACGATCCCAACATGCCGTACACCCAGGACGAGATGCGCACGTTGGTCTTCACCGGCCCGACGTCGGCGACGCATTACATTCAGGAGAACTCGTACGGGAAGTCGACGATGGTCGGCATCAACCGCTGGGACGGCGACATCTACGGGTGGATCAGCGTGCCACACCTGGTTTGCGGGCCCGGCCCGTGCGACTGCCTGCAGCATGTCGCAGCGGCGGAAGCGCAGCTGACGGGCGTCGACCTGAACGCGTACGACAACATCAGCTACGTCGTCCCCGGGATGAGCGACATCTGCGGCAACAGCGGCTTCGCCTACAACGATCGCCAGAACGTCATTCAGTGGGTCGACCCGTACATCTTCGCCCACGAGCTGGGGCACAACTTCGGCGCGCCGCACTCGGGCGCGTACACCTGCTACGACGCGGGCAACGTGCGGGTGCCGCTGGCGGTCGACAGCCAGTGCGTCAGCGACCAGGAGTACGGCGACCTGCACGACGTGATGGGCCTCGGCCTCCGTCACATGCACGCCTTCAACAAGATGCGCCTCGGCTAC
>DATMZL010000595.1:0-12662 GCA_035607075.1 Polyangia bacterium | reverse complement strand
ACCGAGTTCTGAAAGTCGTGGCGGTATCCGGCCACGATACGGCTGAGGTCACTGGGCCGAAGCGTGAACGACAGCTCCGCGAAGCTACTGCCCCAGAAGCCACTCGTTGACGTGGCCCCACCCGACACGAACGCATTGTTGTAGCCGAGCGACAGCACCGCCGACGTGCGCTCGGTCAGAAGACCGCGAAGCCCGGCCGTCACGCGCAACGGATAGGACGACTCCTTCCCGACGGTCGCGGCGGAGTCGTTCAAGTAGAAGATGATGCCCTGCTGCGCGTTCACGAAGATCGCCGTCTTGGGCAGCCACTTCCACGCCGCGTCCAGCATGAGGAGGTTCGTGTTCGAGTTGGCGTAGCTGTAGCCGCTCACCTCGTCGAAGATGTCGATCATGTTCGTGTAGCGAAGCATGGTCGTCAGGCGGCCACCACCGGGCGACCAGCGCCCTTCGATCGAAGCCTGATTGTTGTACCGGGTGATGACGTGTCCGATCGACACGCCCGAGGCGTAAGGCGGATCCTCGATGCGCGCGAACGTGTCGGCGAGGCCGAAGCCCAGCTGGCCGGTTCCGGCCGAGAGCGCGAGCCCGGCCGTGGGCATCCAAGCGTTCGCGTAGTCACTCTCCGCCGCGTTGCCGGGCAGAGTGTTGGTGAACTGGTAGCGACGGTACTGCAGCCCGGCGCGCGCATCGAAGCTCAACGCCTTGGCGAGGCCGGTACGGGTGGCGTTGGTCAGCTCGCCGAAGATCGTCGCGCGGTAGATCGCGGCGGCGGATGGATCCGTGTCGGTGTAGAAGACGTTTGAGTCGTAGCCGCCCTCCGCGCCCGCACCGACGTGCAGCAGCACGCCGTCGCTGACCTGAATGCCGGTCTGGGTTTCACCAGGCGCCTTGTACGGCAGACCCTGGTACCCGATCGTCACCTCGCCCTGCGCCTGCGCGTGGGCCAAACGCGACGCTCCCGCGACAGCGACGACGACCACCAGAGTCCACAGTGCGAGGCGTAGGTTCATGTAGCCAGTTGTTCGCGCAGACTTGAAGTTGAGCCGCTGGGTCCGTTAGTGACGGGTGGCGTCCGACGGTTAGCCCGCGAGCGGGCTGGCTTCGCCCGGGCGGTCGATGTCGATGCCGGGAGCCGGCGGCTGGGTGGGGTCGTACGTAGGAATGTTCGGGTCGATCTCGACGTCGACCCGGGTCGCGCCGACGAAGGACAGGTCCTCCCCAATGCAATTTTCCGCCTCTGCACCCAGCACCTGCACCTTCTGATTGACGATCGTGAGGCGCGTGAACTCATGCGTACGCTCACCTTCATCGGCACGCGTCACGGCCTCTTGAAGAGCGGCCATCGACTGCTCGGCGATGCTGATGTTCACGCGAACCTGGACGACCTTGTCGGTCACGCAGTTCAGTCGAATGATGTCCTTCTCGCGCTTCGCCTGATCCTGCAGGGTCTGAATGCGCTTGAGCACCTCGTTCATGCTCTTCGCGTACTCGCGCGACTGATTGACCATCTCCTCCGGCGTCAGCGTCGGACGCTGCTTCACGGAGACATCGGCGGGCGCGCCAGCCGATGGGGGGGCGATCGGCGCGGGCGCGGGACCCTGCGCGAACACGGTGCTCGCGACGAAGGTCGTTGTCAGCAAGACTTTCGCATTCACCACGGCGCCATTCCTTTCACCCTTCTAAATCCCTCTTTTTGCGAGCCCAAACCCCAAAAGAAGCCCAAAGAAATCAAATAGTTATAAAGTCGGCAGGCATTATATTCATGCACCTCAGCAGTGTCAACCGCTGCGGCTGTGATTTGGGCAACGATCTCTGTCGTTTGCTCCACTCGCATTTCCCATTAGTGTGGGTCCGGTTCGGTTTATTGCGAACTACCTTCGCAACCAACGCGGTTCGGGGTTCCCACTACTGGGAAGCTTGGAAGACGAACGGGAAGGAAACGTCGACCGATCCGCCGGACGGCGCCGGGAATCGCCAGCGCGCGATGAGAGACTTGATGCAGCTCGCGACCTCGGCGTCGCCGAGCGTGTCCTGCTCGACGTCCACGCCGGAAACGGTGCCCGCCTGCGTGATCGTCCAGTGGATGACGACCTTGCCCGACAGGTTCGGGTTGCGCTTCAGGGCGCGCTCGTAGCAGGCCTTGATCGCGCCGAGGCGCGTCCGGACTTCCTTGGCGACCATGTTCGGATCCAGCTCGCCGTCGACGGCGGGCGCCTCCGTCTTGATCGCGCCCTTGACGGTCCGCTCGCCCGCGCCCTTGCCGGTCTCGGCGCCCGCGATCCCGGCGCCGCCGCGCAGGCTGCCCGCGTCAGCGACGCGGCCTGACCCGGAACCGCCCGACTTGATGCCGCGAAGCGAATCGCTGTTCGCGACGCCGACGCCGCCGACACCCTGGAACGCTTTCTCCTGATCGCGGTCGACGTCGCCTTTACCGAGAACGTCGGCGATCGAGCCGCCGGCGTCCGACTTCGCGCCCAGCAGCTTCAGCAGACCGGTCGACTTCACCTGCTCCGCGAGCCGCGCGCGGCGCTCCGCATCAGCCTTGGCCTTCGCCTCGGCGAGCTTCGCCTTCTCCTCCTCGGTGAGCTCCTTCTTCTGCTTCTTCTCCTCGCCCTTCGCCTTCTCTTCCTTCTTCGGCTCCTCGGTCTTCGCGACCTCTTCCTTCTTGGGCTCGGGCTTCTTCTCTTCCTTCTTCACCACCATCTGCACGAAGCGATCGGGAACCGCCTCGATGTCGGGCTTGCGCGGCCAGTCGACGTTGCGCAGGTAGATGACGAAGATCAGGTGAAGCAGGAACGACACCGCGGCGACGGTGGTGAAGAACCAATCGATCCCGGAGAGCGCCGACCCACGCACCGACGCAGGCAGCTGCGGCCGCGGCTGCGGCGGCGGCGGCGTGACGAACTGGAACAGGATCGTCATGTCCGCGAGCGTGATCTTTCCGCGCGCGCGCTCGTCGAGCGGCAGCACCCACGCGATGCCGCGCTTCTGGATCTTGCCCGTCTGCTTCAGCTGCGACAGCGAGATGATCTCGTTGCCGACGGCGATACGCGCATCCATCCCGTCGGAGAAATGCGCCGTGTAACCGGTGCCGCTCGCCTCGAACAGCAGCCAGTTGCGCGGCAGCGCGTCCGACAGCACCACGAACATGTTCTTGGCCGACTGGCCGATGGTGATGTTCTCGCGCTTGCGGACCAACCGCTCCTCGACGATCCGCCCGCCCTGGATGATGCCGATGCGCAGGATCTTCAGCTTCGGGCCCGCGCTGGAAATCGGTTGTCGAGCTGCTGCCTGCGCCATGTCTTCTTGGTCCTTGTCGTCGTCGGGGGAGGGGCTGTCAGAAGGGCGAATGCGAGACGCTGTCCAGGATCTTGGGGATGAAGTCCTGCTTCAACTCCTGCCAGTCGTAGTTGATGGTCGACTTCTGGTAGAAGAAGAAGGCTTCGGGCTTCTGGATTTTACCCTCGATCCGGATCTCTTCGGTGATTCGGTAGACTTTCTTCCCACCCGCCCCCTTTTCGACCTTGACCTTGGGCGAGGCGTCGGCGGCCGGCGGCGGCGGCGCGGGGGCCGGCGCGGCGGGCGGCGTGCGGTTCGATGGCGGCGTCGCCTGAGCCGACGCGCGCACAGGAACGAGGACCGCGAGCGCCAGCGCGGAGGCGACGAAGATGTCTTTCGTTCGTGTGGTCATCTTTTGACTCCTCTGGACTCCTACTGGAGGACGGGCGGACCGGCCGGCGGGGCGGGCGGCGCCTGCTGGATCGGCGGCGCGGGCGGCCGAGCGCCGGGCGGCGGAGCACCAGGAGGCGGAGCACCGGGCGGCGCGCCCGGCGGCGGAGCCCCCGGGGGAAGCTGCCCACCGGCGGCCCCGGCCTTCTTCGCGTCGTCGGCGGCCTTCTTGGCGGCGCGCGCGGTCTCGCGTTCCTGCTGTTTCTTCAGGCGATCGAGCCGCTTCTCCTCCTTCTTGATCTTGTCCTGGGCCTCGGCGATGTACGCCTCGGCCGGGTCCGACGGCGGCAGCGTTCCGCCCATCATCTGCTTGTATCGCTGGAAGTACTGGATCGCTGCGTTTTCCTTCGCGAACAGGTCCATGTTCGGCATCTTGTCGGCATCCAGGTACAGGATGCCGAGGTTGAACACCGCGTCGGCATAATTGGGGAATAGCTGTAGGGCTTTCTGGTACTCCTCCTGCGCCCTCTCGTGCTGTTTGACGCCTCGGTACGCGTCGCCCAGGTTCAGATGCGCCTTGGCGAATCCCGGCTGAAGCTGGGCCGCGCGCTCGAGAACGGGGGTGGCGTCTGCGTAGTTCTTGGCGGCCAGATATTGCGCGCCGAGGTTGTTCCACAGGATCGCGTCGTCCGGCTTGGCCTCGGCGGCCTGCTTGAACAGGATGATCGCGCCGGGGACGTTCTTCTGATCGACCTCGAGGAACGCGAGCAGCTGGTAGACCTCGGCCTTCTCCGCGTTCGACGCGTTGTTGGCCTGCATCATCTCCCAGAGCTTCTTCATCCATTCGTACTTGTGCAGCTTGTAGTACGACTTCGCCATCACGAGCATGGCGGGCGTGTAGCGTTCGTTCTTCGTGAGCGCGGCCTTCGCGGCCGTCACGGCATCCCCGTAGCGGCCGACCTTGTAGAGATCGCGCGCCTTCTGCGTCTCCTCCGTCGGGATCACGGCGGGCGGCGGCTGCCGCCGCGCGAGCGCGGGCGCGCTGACCGCCACCATCGCCAGCAACACGAACCCCGCGCGTTTCATCACGGGTACTCCAGACCGACGCGCTCGTCCTTGATGAAGGGGAATTCGTCGGGCAGATACTTCGACAGGTTCTCGCGCGCCTTCTTCACGTAGTCGTTGGTCACGCCCATCTGCGACGCGCGCGCCAGCGTGTCCTTCCAGCGCTTCTTCGCCTCGTCCTCGACGGGCGTCACGAACTGGTAGATGGCGTCCTTGTACTGACCCTCGACGAGGCCGCAGTCCTCGGGGTTGGCCTTGCACGCCTGCTTCGCCAGCTTCTTGAGCTCCTCGGGCGGCGAATCGCCGGCCTTGATCAGCTTCTGCGCGAACTCGTAGTAGACGTCGCCGGAGCGCAGGAACGACGCAAGCGTCCAGGTGGCGTCCTTGTAGTTCCAGATCTTCTGGTAGTCCTCGTTCAGCGCCTTGGCCTCGGCGGCGAAGGCGTCGAACGTCTTCTTCACCTGCTCCGGCTTGCTGCCGAACTTCAGCTCCTTCTTCTGAAAGGCCTTGAACTTCTCTTCCATGATGAGGAAGTCGGCCTTGGCGGCGAAGCCGGCCGCCGGCGTCGCCGCCGGCAGCTTGCGCTGGATGAACTCGTCACGCACCCGCTTGTAGGAAGCCAGCACGTCGTTCTTGTTCTTGTTCGAGCGCTCGACCATCACCGCCTGCTTCATGTACGCCTGCACGACGAATTCGCCGGCCGCCTGCTGCTTGTCGTACTTCTTGATGAAGTCCTTCAGGCAGGCGTTGTAGTGGGCGATGTCGTTCGCCTTCTCGTAGGCGCTGCACGCGAAGAAGTAGGCCTGCGCGCTGTCCTGCGGTTTGTCGGCGACAGCCTCCGAGTACTTCTTGTAGAGATCCGCGGCGCGCGTGTACTGCTGATCGTTGTCGAGCATCGACGCCGCGAGGCCGAGCGCCTCCTTGCGGTGCTCGGACTGCGCGAACTTCGGATCCTGGGCGACGGTCAGGTAGCCCTTGACCGCCTGATCGAACTCGAAGAAGCGGTAGTGGTTACGCGAGGCGTTCCACAGCGCTTCCTTGCCCCACTCCGAGTCGGGATAGCTGCCGTAGAGGCGTTCGTAGCACTTCGTCGCCTCGCCGAACTGGAACAGCTTCTCGTAGATGACGCAGGCGTTGTTGAGGGCCGTCGGCGCGCCCGGATCCTGCGGGTTCGCGTTGACGACGTCGATCAGATCCAGCGCCAGCCCGACGTCCAGCTGGGTCGACGGCGGCGCCTTGGCCGTCGTCGCCTGGATGCCCGCCTTGCCCGGCGTCGCCTGGCCCGTGACGATCGCGATGCCGCCCGGTCCGGACTGACACATCACGAGCTGCTTGTTCGTTCCCTTTTCCTCGTTCTCCATCGACAGCTGGAGACGCTTGGTGATGATCATCGTCTTCACGGACGACTTGATCTGCGAGATGCGCGAGAGGTACGGCTTGGCGGCCGGCGACTTGCCGCACGCGG
Organism: Polyangia bacterium; assembly: GCA_035607075.1. GTDB lineage: Bacteria > Myxococcota_A > Polyangia > Fen-1088 > Fen-1088 > JADGRB01. The sequence goes on along the minus strand of DATMZL010000595.1, from coordinate 6,463 downwards.
ACTCGCCGAACTGCTCGGCGACCGTCAGCAGCTGGCCGAGCGCGCAGTCCTTCTGCTCCTCGTCCGTGACCAGGTAATCGATGAAGTACGTCTGCAAGATTGCGTCGTAGGCCTTGAAGCCGACGTCGGACTTGCCGCCGCAGTACTGCTCCGCGATCTGCCCCAGGCGCTGGCGGGCGACCGGCCAGTCGCGGTAGCGCAGCGTGATGACGGCAGCCGCGTACTTGAGGTCGGGGATGCGGTCGTTCTTGATGTGCTCGACGTACCAGTCGATCGCCTCGAGGTACCGCTTGTAGATGTCGGGCATCGCCATCGGGATGACCGGCGGCTTGGTGTTCTTCTCGTCGGGGATCGGCGGATCGTCGATCTCCTTCGTCTTCTTCATCGAGTCGATGATCTCTTCGTACGTCTTGATCATCCGGAAGGCGGCGTCTTCCTGGTACTTGTTGTCCAGCTGTGAGTCGCGCACCGTCTTGTAGGCCGTGATCGCCTGCTTCAACTGCCCCGAGTAGTAGAGCGCGTCCGCGTAGAACGCCGAGAACTCGTAGCTACGCTTCGAGTTCGGATACGCGGCGAGGAACTTCTCGTAGAGCTCGGCGCTGGTGGCGTACAGCTTCTTGCACTCTTCGAGCTTCTTCGTGTCCTTCTGGTTCTCCTGCCACTTCGTCTTGCAGGCCTGCGCCGCCGCGTGCACGTTCGTCGCCGCGGTCAGCAGCGCGTCCTCGGCCAGCTGGCGCGCGACCGCGAGCGCCTCCGGATTGTCGCGGTTGTGCTGGTACCAGTCGCTGCCCTTCGTGTACGACCGCCCCAGCGTCTCGCGTTCCTTCGCGGCCGCGACGAGGTTGCGGTCCTTCTCGTAGGCGTGGACGATGTGGTTTTGCACGCGTGGTGCGTCCGAGTAGTACGGCCACTTCGTGAGCAGCGCCTTGTAGACGGCGATCGCTTCCGAGTACTTCGTCTGATCGAAGTAGATGTCGCCGAGGCGCTGGAACACCTCGCGCACGTGCGGTTCCTTCTCGCGGCCCTTGTAGAAGTCGGTCGCGCGCTGCAGCCCCGTGATCGGGTCGGGCAGCGTGTCGCCGTCCCAGTCCGGCTCGGCGAAGCTGACGCCGAGGTACTGGATCGCCTCCGGACGCAGATCTGAACCGACCTTCTGCCCGGCGGCCGTGCGTCCGTCCGCGTACTTGACCAGGTTGTCGAATTCGCGCACCGCCTCGGGGAAGCGGTTGTCGCGGTAGTACGACCAGGCCAGCTTGTAGAGCGCGCGGTCGTAGTACGGCGAGTCCTTGAACGTCAGCACCTTGCGGAACGCCGCGATCGCGAACTTCAGCTCGTTCGGGTTGTCGAAGTGGAACTCGCCGATGCGCGTCCACGCCTCCGGGATGAACTTCGATTCCTTCCGGACCGGCGTGCACTCCTTGTAGAAGTCCTCGTCGCTGGTGGCCGACGAACCGGGAACGCGCGGCGCCGGCTTCGGCGTCGGCACCGGCGTGTCGAGCGGCTTGTAGCGGTTGGAGCAGACGAGCGCGAGCAGCGCCTGCTTCGCCTGCTGGTCCTCGCCCATCTCACCCAGGCAGAAGCCCAGGAGATAGTACGCAGCGTCGAGGAACCGGTAGCTCGGAAACTCCGTCAGCAGGCGGCGATACAAATTGATCGTCGGCGTGTAGTCGACCCGCGGCGGCGGCGTGTCGGGCGGGTTGGGCGTGTCGAGCGCCTTCTTGTACGCCTCGTCGGCGTCCAGGTACTCCTCGGCCGACTTCTCGTAGTAGAGCTCGGCCAGGCGGAACATCGCGTCCGGCGTCCAGCGCTTGTCGTTCGGGTACTTGAGCAGGAACGCCTCGAACATCCCGATCGCGTCGCGGCGGTACTCGCGCGCCTGGCGATCGTTCATGTTGATCTGCGGATCGTACTTGGCGTTGATCGACTTGACCTTGTCGCGATAGGCGCGCTTCAGGATCTCGCGCGCGGTGCCGCGGTACTCGGTCACCATCTGCGCGAAGTGCTGGACGTCCTTCTCCATCTCGTCGAGCATCCGCGGATCGGGCGCGCCCGCGAAAGACGCCGGGGTCGGCGCGGCGCCCGGGGGCGCTCCGCCTGGGGCCGCGTGGGCCGGGATCACTGCCGCGCCCACCAGCGCCAGCGCCAGGGACAACATGCGCATCGGGCGCTTCACTTACTTCTCCTCCTCGAGCACTTTGCGGAAGTCCTCGTCCAGCGCCTTCAGCTCCTGGCTCTTCTGGTTGGTGAGCTTGGTGACGACCTGGGTCTTCTGATCCTTGAGGCCCCACGACACGTCGATGATGCCGACGTCGGAGCGGACCACGAGGTCGTAGAACTTGTCGGCGACCTTCGTGAACATCGCCTGCGCGAGGCCGCCGCCCATGCTCTTCGACTGCTCCATGATCGCGCCCAGCTTGGTGGAGACGCTCGCGAGCTCCTCCTTGCCGGCCTCGATGTAGCGCGTGACCTTCTCGAGCCGCGTGTTCACCTGCGCGTCGATACGCTGGTCGAAGGCGTAAAGCTGCTGCTCGATCGCGTCGCAGCGCCCGAGCAGATCCATCATCCGCTCGACCTGCAGGCGATCGCTACCCGTCAGCCGCGCCATCGCGGTCTTCTCGATCGCCAGCTCGCGCTGCAGCGTAGCCGAGAGCTTCTTGGTCGTCTCGCGCTCGAACTCACCGATCCCACCCGCCGCGGTCGCGTCCCGCTTGGCGTCCGCGATCGCCTCGCGCACCTTTTCGTGCTGCCCGCGCAACTCTTCGAGCGTGGTGCGCATGTCGCGCACGGGCTGGCGGATGTCCTCCGGCCGGATCTTCTGCTCCGAGCGCGACTGCCGGTAGTAGTTCTCGATCGCGACCAGCTGCGCCTCCATGCTCTGGAGCTCGACGTTCAGCTCGGACGCCTCGCGATCGAGCTCGGTGAAGCGCTCCTTCATGGTGCGCTCGTGCGCGAGCACGCCCTCGTCCGTCGTCGGCAGCGCCGACAGCTGCCGCTCGATGCCGTCGCGCTCGATCGCGATCCGATCCAGCTCTTTCTTCTCGTCCGGCGTCAGGACCGGCTCGATGATCTGGCGGATCTTGCCCGCGAACTTCTGCCGGGTGCCGACCAGCTGGTTCGTCATCTCCGTCGTCTTTGTCCGCAGCGACGCGAGGTCCGGGAAGATGCCGACGCGCCCCTTCCCCTCCATCACGTGCTGGATGCGCTCCATCAGCTTCTGGCTCTCGACCAGATCGCGCTGCATGTCGCCCATGTCCGACGCCAGCACCATCATCCGCGCGACCTCTGGCTCGGCCTTCACCCACTTGGCCGCCGTCGGCGGAACGAACGCGCCGATGTCGAACTTGTCCAGGCTCTTGCCGATCAGGTTGTCGAAGTACTGCGGGTCGGTCTGCGATCGAACGATCACCTGATTCAGCTGCCGGTGAATCGGCTCGAACTCGTCGCGCACCTTCGAGAACGTGTCGCTGGCGAGATAGAAGTTGCTCATACGCAGCTGGAGGTTCCCCTCCAGGATGCGCAGATCGGGACCGTCCGGAACGTCGGGGTCCGCGAGCAGCAGCAGGTTCACCGAGCGATACGCGCGCTGCCAATCCTTCGCCTTGATGTACGTCCAGGCCTGCTCGCGCAGCGCATCGGGCCAGTACTTCGACTGGCGCGGAATCGACAGGTACGACTCGATCGCCTTGTCGAACTGCGAACGCTCATAAAGGATGCGCGCGATCGCCAGCCGGGACAGGTCTTGGACGTCCTTGCTGGAGGCGTCCGGCGCCTGCATCTTGAGGAGGGCGTCGTAACCCTGCATGGCGCCCGCGAGGTCGCCCTTCTTCACCGCGATCGTCGCCAGGAAATAGCGCGCCTGGAAGAAGTAGGTGTTGGTCTGCGGGATCGACGAGAACACCAGCGCCGCGTCATCCAGCCGGCTCCGGTAGTAGTAGTACTTGCCGCGCACGTACGGCGTCGCCGGCTCCATCAGGTTGGGCGGCAGGTTCTGCAGACGCGCCAGGTACCCATCGACGTTGTCGAAGTCGCCCGTCCGCAGCGAGATCTCGACCAGCCGCTGCAGCGCCTGCTGTTCCTGCTTGGAACCGGTGTTCTTGGAGACCGCCTCCTGCAGGTAGTGCCGCGCCGAGAAGAAGTCGCGCTCCTGGAAGAGCGATTCGCCGAGCAACACCAGCGCGTCGTCGTGCGCGCGCGAGTTCGGGTACTTCTCGACGACGTCCAGCAGGATGGTCGCCGCTTCCTCGTAGTTCTTCAGGCTGTAGAGCACCTGCGCGTCGAGCACGCGCCGATCGGCCTGGTCGGGCGGCGGCGGCGGCGCCTCGCGCAGCTCCATCGCCATGATGTGAACGCGCTGATCGAGATCGATCAGCTTCTTGAGCGTATCGTCGACCTCGTCGGCGCGCGCCGACGACGCGAAACCCACAACACCGAACGCAAGCGTGGCAGCTAGCAGGCTCCGGTTCGCCATGAAACGCCTTATTTCTTCGTCGCCGTCGCGGCCGCGCCACCTTCGCCGGCCGACATGACGTTGACGCGGAAATCGATCGCGGGTTTGTCGGAGAGCTGGGTGGTGATGTTGCCCTTCTCGTACCCAACCACGGTGATGTTCGTGCTCTTCGACTCGCCAGCCACGAACGTGTGGCTGGACTTGACGTTGAACTTGTATCCCTTGAGGTAACTGAAGACGCCGAAGCCGTTGCCCTGATAGGTGAGGGCGACCGACAGCGTGTGCGAGCCAGGCTGGATCGCGCCGTTGTAGACGTCGAACTCCTGGAGGTCCGCGAGGCCGGCGTCACTCTTGGCGGCGATCTGGACGCCGTCGAGCGCGAACGCCGCCTTGATCAGGCGGAACGAGCTGCCCATCTCGTTCTTGTGGTGGATGAGGGCGCGCGACGCGCCAATCACGCCACCAAGGACGGTCTCCTTGAGCAAGTTGAGGCGCGCCTTGGTGCGGAAGATCTGTTCTTTCAGCTCGTTGACGTTCTTCTCGAGCCCGCGCAGACGAACGTTGTAGGCGCCCGAATCCGCGCCGCCACCAGCTGCCGCGGCCGCAGAGGGATCGGCAGGCGGCGCGCCCGTCGGCGACGGCGCGCCAGCGGGAGCCGGCGCCGCGGCGGGCGCATCGGCGGGCGGAGGCGCGCCGGCTGCCGCCGGTGCTCCGGCCGCAGCCACCGGCGGTGCGTCGGCGGCATGCGCCTGCGTCGCGAGCAAGGCCGGCAGCGACAGCATCAACAGCCCCCAACGCAAAGACCCGATCCCGAGCGATGTCATGTCGTTACTCCGTGTGGCGTTGAGGCCGAAAGGAAAGACGAAGGAGAGGAGGACCCAACAGCGCGCTTGACGGGTCCGGAGCGGTCACGAATCGAAGTGGGTTTTTTATCAGGCCGCGCAAGTATGGTCAATCCCTTCGCCTTTTCCGGTTTTGTGTCACGTGACCCGGATCCCCGTGAGGGCAGGAAGTTAAGTCGCGCGTGGGGAGCCGGCCAGCTTCGCTGGCCGCGTACCATCGCGGGAGGGTTCGGGAACCCTCTCAGGGCTCCCGAGGTAAGTTGTCGCGCGGTGGCAGGGCCCGCCAGATGGATTCGAGCAGCTCGGCCGTGCCCTCGCCGGTGGCGGCGCTGATGGCGTGCAGGGTGATCCCCCGGCGCGCGAACGGCGCGGCGATCGACTTCGCGCGCTTGCGGACTTCCGGCACGTCGATCTTGTTGAGCACGACCAGCTGGGGACGCGCCGCCAGCTCCGGATCGTAGAGGGCCAGCTCGCGGTTCATCGCCTCGTAGTCCCGCAGCGGCTTGCGCCCCTCGGCGGCGGCCGTCGCGTCGAGGAGGTGCACCAGCAGCCGCGTCCGATCGAGGTGGCGCAGGAACCGATCACCGAGGCCCGCGCCCGCGTGCGCGCCCTCGATCAGACCGGGGATGTCGGCGACGACGAACGATCGCTCGCCCGACAGCCCGACCGTACCGAGGTTCGGCACCAACGTCGTGAACAAGTAGTCCACGATCTTCGAGCGCGCCGCGGAGATGCGCGCGATCAGCGACGACTTGCCGACGTTGGGAAACCCGAGCAGGCCGACGTCGGCGAGCAGCTTGAGCTCGAGGCGAATCGTCCGCTCCTGGCCCGGCGTTCCTGGCTCTGCCTTGCGCGGTGCCCGGTCGGTCGAGGTCGCGAAGTGAATGTTGCCACGCCCGCCCTTTCCGCCCTGGGCCACGACAAGCCGTTCGCCGTGCGCCCGCAGATCGCCGATGAGCGCGCCGGTCGCGTCGTCGAAGACCTGCGTCCCGGGGGGAACGCGCAGGATGACGTCCTCGCCGCCGCGGCCGTATTTGTCCTTGTTCGCGCCCTTGTCGCCGGACGGGGCGTCGAACTCGTGGCGATAGCGGAAGTCGAGCAGCGTCGACAGCCCTTCGTCGACGACGAGCACGACGGACGCGCCGTCGCCGCCGTCGCCACCCGACGGACCGCC
>DATMZL010000946.1:0-3134 GCA_035607075.1 Polyangia bacterium | reverse complement strand
CGCCGTCGATCGCGCTCGCGCCCCCGGTGTCGCCCTGCGCGCGCACGTAGGCCGCCGCCTTCGCGCCCAGGACCGCGCGCGCCAGGCCCTTCTCGGCCGACGCGCGCCAGGTGCGCGCCGCCGCGTCGGGCGCCACGTCGGCCGCGAGATCGATCGCGCGCGCGCGCGCATACGCCTTCTCGTGCTCGCGGCCGCCGCGCGCGTACCCGTCCCACAGCTCCAGCGCCGCCGACAGATCGCCGGACGCGGCGGTCGCTTCAGCCAGCGCGCCGCGCAGCTCGACGAGCGCCTCGTCGCCGGGCCCCGGCGTTCCGGCCGCAGGCAGGAACGGGAGCAGCAGCTCGCGCCCCCGCGCGAACCCGCCCAGCCGGATCTCGGCGATGCCCAGGTAGTAGCGCGCGCTGGATCCCGTGCCCGGATCCGGCGGCGACGCGACCATCGGATCTAGCGTTCGCTTCGCGGCCATCGCGTCGCCGCGCAAGAGCGCCAGGCGCGCCAGCATCAGATCGACGGCGGGACGGAAGGGATGATCGGCGTGGTGAGCGGCGAAGCCCTCGAGCGCGGTGCGCGCCTCAGCCTGCGCGCCGGAATCGAAGCGCGCCTTCGCGTCGCGGAAGTCGGCCTCGGCGCCTGGATCGGGAGCGGCCGTCGTGGCCCCCGCGGTGGCCGGAGGCGGCGTCGTCGGCGTCTGCGCGGGCGTCAGCGCGCCGCCGGGCTCGGGCGCGACCGGCGGCGGCAGCGCCTCGCCGGTGCCGAACGTCCCGGGAAGATTCGGGCGCGCCTGCGTCGCCGCGCACGCGGCGAACAGCAGCGCAATGCAAAACGCCAGACGCACCATCTCTCCTTACTACGGCGGAAAGGCCTGCGTGTCCGGTTTTTCCGCTTTTCGTTGCCGGCGCGCGACGCTCGATTTTCTACGATTCCTATCGGGCGAAGCCGAGCGCGACGGTCTTGCGCGCGAAGCTGGAAACGCCCAATGCACCCAGGCCGTCGGGCGACACCCAGCGCCGATCCGGCGCCGCCGGCCCCGACGCGGACGCGTCGACCCGGAACAGCTCCGCGGTCACGTCGCGGTGGGTGAAGACGTGGCGGACGGCGCCCCGGTACGCGACCCCGGCGACGCGGACGCCCGTCGCCTCCGCGAGCCGGCGCGCGATCTCCGGCCGCGCGCGCGCCCCGCGATCCGCCGCCTCGGGCAGCGACCACGTCCCCGCGAGCAGCCCTGCCTGGCGCTTGACGACCAGCACGCGCGCGCCGTCGGTGATGCAGGCGCAGACGACGCGCACCACGGGCCGCGCCGCGCGCGGTCGCTTGCGGGGCAGCGACGACGTCAACCCCGACGCGCGCGCACGACAGCCGACCGCGAGCGGACAGATCTCGCAGCGCGGGTTGCGCGGCGTGCAGACCAGCGCGCCAAGCTCCATGAGCGCTTGGTTGAAGTCGCCGGCACGCCGCCGCGGCACCTCGGCGAGGCCGCGCGCGTGCAGCGCCGCGCGCGTCGCCGGTACGTCCACGGGACGCCCGTCGCCAGTCACACGCGCGAGCACGCGCATCGTGTTGCCGTCCAGCGCGAACGCACGCGCGTCGAACGCGATCGCCGCGACCGCCGCCGCCGTGTACGGCCCGATCCCCGGCAGCGCGCGCAGCGCCGCTTCCGACGCCGGGACGGCGCCGCCGTGCTCGGCCACGATCGCCGCCGCCGCGCGGCGCAGGTTGCGCGCGCGCGCGTAGTAGCCGAGCCCCGACCACAGCGCCGTGACGTCGTCGTCGCTCGCCGCCGCCAGCGTCGCCACGTCGGGAAACCGCGCGACGAAGCGCGCGAAGTACGGCTCGACAGTCGCGACGACCGTCTGCTGCAGCATGAACTCGGACACGAGCGTCCGGTAAGGGCTGGGCTCGCGCCGCCAAGCGAGGTCGCGCTTTGATCGGTCGTACCAGGCCAGCAGCGCGCGCGCGATTCCCCTCTTCTTCGGCATTTCCCCGGTGCGGCGGACATTGTATGACAACAGACGGTGGCTCGATCCTCGTACGATTCCGACGCGCCGTCGCCGGCGGCCATCGCGGCCGCCGTCCAGCGCGGCGACATCGCGCCCATCTACTGCTTCTCGGGCGAGCGCTACCTGGTCGACACCGCCGTCGGCGCCGTGCGCGCCGCCGTGCTGGCCGAGGCGGGCGCCGCCGCCGCGTTCAACCACGACACGTTCGACCTCAAGGAGAGCGGCATCGGCGCCGCGCTGGGTACGGCGCGGACGCTGCCCATGATGGCGAAGCGGCGGCTGGTCGTCGGCAAAGGCATCGACGAGGTGAAGGCCGCCGAGCTGGAACCGCTGGTCGCGTACCTGGACGATCCGAACCCGTCGACCTGCCTCCTGCTGATCGCCGACAAGGTCGACGTGCGGCTGCGCGCGTTCGCGGGAATGCGCAAGCGCGGCTTCCTGCACGTGTTCGTGCCGCTGCGAGACAACGCGCTGGCGGGCTGGCTGCGCACTGAGGCGAAGAACCGCGGCATCGACATCAAGCCCGACGCGGCCGCCGCGCTGGCGACGCTGGCCGGCCCCGACCTGGGGCGGCTGGCGCAGGCGCTGGAACAGCTGGCCATCTACGTCGCCGGCGAACGTGCCATCGGCGTCGACGACGTCGAGGATCTCGTCGCTGAGACGCGCGAGCACGCGATCTTCGAGCTCACCAAGGCGATCGGCATGGGCGACGTTCCGCGCGCGCTCGCGCTCACGACGAACATGCTGCGCAACCGCGAGCCGCCGCTGAAGATCCAGTTCATGCTCGTGCGCCAGGTGCGGCAGATCTGGCGCGCCAAGGAGCTGGCCGCGGCGGGCGCGTCGCGCGGCGACATCGCCGCCGGCGTCGGCATCAACCCGTACTTCCTCGACGACGTGCTGGCGCCCGCGAAGCGAATGTCGCGCGCCGCGCTGGAACGCGCGCTCGAGCGCCTCTACCAGGCGGACCTTCTGGTGAAGACGTCGAAGGTCGAACCGGAGCTCCAGCTGTCACGCCTCGTGCAGTCGCTCGCCGAAGCGCGGTAACGCAGACCCTCACCCCGACCCTCTCCCCGCTTCGCGGGGCGAGGGAGAAAGATCGGATCCGGTCCCCTCGCCCCGCGAAGCGGGGAGAGGGTT
>DATMZL010001439.1:0-14419 GCA_035607075.1 Polyangia bacterium | reverse complement strand
AGACCCTGTAGGCGGCGCAGTCGCGCGCCGCGGGCGAGGCCGAGGAATCATCGCAGGCGCGCGGCAGCCATTCGAGTAGTCGCCCGCTTCCGAGCGGCACCACCCGGTGGCCGCGCGCGAGCTCGTCACGCGGACCCCCGCCGAGCCCGGGAACGAGCTGGATGTCGACGCTGCCGTCGGCCTCGACGATCTTCCAGACGCGCGTCGTGCCGTCGCCGAGATCGCGATCGAGCAGTTGCCCATCCTCGAGCCCGAGCAGCTGGTGTCCGGCCGGCCCCGGTCTGCCGGCGTGAAACGAGCCGGTCAGCCAGTGGCCGGTCTGCGACGATCCTACCCAGCCGGATCCCGGTGGCGGCGCCTGGACCGTGGGGAACACCCGCCAGGCGGTTTCGAGCGGATCGTAAGCGAACATGCGGGGCGTCGGTCCCGGGAGGAAGGCGACGCCCGCGGTCAGGCCGCCCGTGAGGGGCGCCACCGGGATCGGATCGTCGGCGAGCGCGCCGCTCGCGCCCGGCGCCCAGAGCTCGTACGGCGTGGAGAAGCGACGTCGCGCCACCAGCTGGTGGTACCCGATCGCGGTCAGCTCCAGGAGGCCGGTGACGTCGGGACCGCACTGCAGATACTCGGTGGCGTCGCCCTGCCACCTGCTGATCGCGCGATGCAGCTGCGAGCACGGGTCCGGCGCGCCGCCATCAGAGGGGGCCCGCGTCGACGGCCCGGCGCCGCACCCGAGACCGAGCACCACTGACACCAGCCCCACGGGCGCCGCCAAGCTTCGGATCACCGGTCCACCAGAATTCCCCGGAATCTACACCTGATCGTCCGCGGCGCCGGCGCGATCGAAAGACGAACGCGGCGACCAGCGCGCCGCCGAGGACCAGCCCCGGTGCATCCGGCCAGCAGCAGCCCGGCCAGCGCCCCACCAACGATCTTGCGTGCAATCGTGCTCATCGTTGCCTCCTGGCCTCTTCAACACCTGGACCTCGCGCGCCGGGCAAAGTCGACAATTGTCCAGTGATCGTGGTGCCTCGATTTGAGGCTTGGGAGATCCGGCGGCTGAAGGGGATCAGGCCGAGACTCAACTGACCCGGTTGCGCCGACCACCCTCGCCACCGACCGACTCCGCCAAGCGCCAGAGTGTCTTCGGAAATTCTTTGTGCGGTCGGGGAGAGTCGAACTCCCACAGTCGTAAGATCACCAGAACCTGATCTGAATCGCTGCTGAATCACCGACGAGAACTTGCGCCGTGGCGGGCGTGCAGTTGATTGCCGGCCTGCCGTGCAATTGATCGCCGGCCTGGCACGAACACGTCCTGCTACTGTTACGCCTCCACGCGCCACAAGGTGCGCATCGCAGGGATTCCACGTGGTTGGCGAGACTTTCGGCACCTACCGGATCGTCCGAAAACTGGGCGAGGGGGGGATGGGCGCCGTCTTCCTCGGCGAGCACGCCCGGCTTGACCGGCGCGTGGCGATCAAGCTGCTGCGCGCCGAGCTCTCCAGTGATCAGGAGGTGTTGAACCGCTTCTTCACCGAGGCGCGGGCGACATCGCTCATCCACCACCCCAACATCGTCGAGATCTTCGACTGCGACATCGACCCCCGCGGGCGCGCCTTCATCATGATGGAGTTCCTGGACGGCGAGACGCTGGCCGCCCTGCTCGAACGCCAGGGGGCGCTCGCCGGCGATCTAGGCAGCGTGATGGCGATAGCGATTCAGACCACCAACGCGCTGGCAGCGGCGCACGCGAAGGGGATCATTCACCGCGATCTCAAACCCGAGAACATCCTTCTCACCACGGACAGCGACGGGAAGCTGCGGGTCAAGGTCGTCGATTTCGGCATCGCCAAGCTGGTCGGCGACGCCGGCGCGGGTCTCGCGCACCAGACCCGGACCGGCAGCATGATGGGAACGCCGCTCTACATGGCCCCGGAGCAAGCGCGCGGCGCGAGCAAGGTCGACGCGCGGTCGGACATCTATTCCTTCGGCTGCATTCTCTTCGCGATGCTGGCGGGCACGCCGCCGTTCGTGCGCGACGGCGTGGGCGACCTGGTGGTCGCGCACATCACCGAGCCAGCGCCCGAAATCGCAGGGCGCGTTCCCGGGCTGCCACCGAGACTTGCCGCGCTGGTGATGACCTGCCTGGCCAAGGATCCCGTCGCTCGATCGCAGGAGATGCGCGTCGTCGAGCAGGAGCTGCGCGAGATCGCTCGGACCATTGTGGCCGCAGGCGTGGTCGCGCCGGTGCCGGAACAGACGCACCCACCGCGCGCGCCGTCCATTGTCCCCGCACCGCCGGCCTCCGGGTCGGCGCCGGTTGCACCGGACGCGCGGCCCGCGTCCGGCGCGTCGCCCGATCGGCGGGCTTACACCACGCTTGACAGTGGCCGCGGACAGGTGGGCGAAGAGGCGGACGTCCCGGCAACGGGCGGGCATCGCTGGGCGAAGATCGCGGTGCCGGCGGCCGTCGTCGTCGGGGCAGCGGTCCTGTTCGGCTTGAACCGCAGCGGACGCGATCGCGATGCGGCCCCCTCAGCCGTGCAGACTCCCGCGGTCCCGAGCGCTCCGGCGCCGCCGCCCGCGGCGCAGCGCGAAGATAAGCTCGCGACGATTCAGCTCCGCGGGCTGCCGCCCGGAGCCGTGGTCTTGCTGGACGGCGAACCCGCGCACCTGCCTCTCAAGCTCCCGCGGGGCGATCGGGCCTACGCCGTGCTGGCACGAGCCGCGGGATACGGCGACGCAACGCTGACGGTGCGCCCCACGTCGGACCAGGAGCTGCCGATCGCGATGCAACCCTTGCCGGCCAGCGCAAAGGCTGAAGCGAATCACGGGGAAGCGGAACGTCCCGAAGCGGCCAAGGCCAAGACGAAGGACAAGCGCGCGGGAACCAGCAAGCATCGGTCCGGGGATTTCCGTGGCTTCAATGACCTGTGACCCGCCGATGGCGATGATCCGCCGCAGCGATCGCAAGCGCACCGCCGCCGGCGCGATGGTGGTGATCGCCGGCCTGCTGATGCTCGCGGGCCACGCCGCGGCCGAGACGGAGGCCGAGCGCGCCGAGGCGAAGTCGCTGCTCAATCAAGGGCTCAAGCTGCTCGAAAAGAACGATTTCGCCGGCGCCCGGGAGCGCTTCGAACGCGCCTACAAGCTGGTCCCCAGCCCGAAGATCCTCTTCAATCTGGGGGAAGCCAACCTGGGTCTCGGCCGTAACGCGGAGGCGGTGCGCAGCTTCGAGGGCTTCCTGGATCAAGCTCCCTACGCGCCGCAGGCCAGCCGCGCGACGGCTGAACGGAAGCGCGATGCGCTTCGCCAGAAGGTCGGTTTCATCGAGCCGACGTCGGCCGAGGACGGCACGTCGATCGCGATCGACGGACAACAGGTCGCGCAGACGCCGTTGTCGCGCCCGCTTGCCATGGAACCGGGCAAGCACGAGATCACCTTCGAGAAGCCCGGCATGACGCCGCAGACGTCGACCGTCTCGGTGCTCGCCGGCCAGAGCATCCCGATCGTGGTGCGGTTATGGTCCGCCGCGGTCACGCCCGCTGCGAAGGCGACCCGGCCGCCGTCCGCCCCCGTCGCGGTGCAGTCCGCTGCGCCGCCGCCGAGGGCGACAGCGCCGCCTCCCGCCGCGCCAGTCGCGGCGCCCGCTCCGGCGGCGAGCCTGACCAGCGCGCCGTCCTCGGCTCCCCAGGAGACCGACGCGTCGGGCGCGCGAAGGATGCGATTGGCGGCGCTGGGGACGGCAGGCGGCGCCCTGCTCGCACTCGGTGCCGGTGTGACCTTCCAGCTCCTGAGCCGCTCCAACAACGCCGACTTCAATGCCGTGAGGAACGCCGAAAACTCACCAATCGATGGGCGCTGCAACGAGCGGATCGTCCCCGACGCGGGGGGCGCACGCTGCGACGAGCTCCGAAAAGCGGCCGACCGCGATCAGACGATCGCGGTTGTGGGCTTCGTGGCCGGCGGGATCCTCGCGGCCGGATCGGCCGTCCTCTACTTGATGGCCAGCAGCGACGGCAAGCCGGATCGCGTACAGGCGCTGACCTGCCGGCCGGACGTGACGCGCGCGGGTGTCGGCGCGGGCTGCACACTGTCGTTCTGAGGTGACGATGATGACGACGAAGAAGACGAACCGGCTGCTGAGGCGCTGCACGATCGCTTTGCTGGCGGTCGCCGTGGTGGGATGCCTGGGGCGCCGGGACGAGGAGATCGACGGGTCGGTGGGCGGATCGGGCGGTTCGGGTGGGACGGTCGGAGGGAGTGGAACCGGCGGCGTCGTCGGGAGCGGACGGGGCGGCGCGAGCGGGGCCGGAGGGTCCGTGGGCGGCACGGGCGCGGCGGACGCGGGTTCCGGAACCGGCGGGCCCGTCGACGGCGGCGGCGGCACCTCGAGCACCGGAGCCGCCGGCAGCGGCACGGGCGGTGGCGCCGGCGGGAGAGGCGGCACGGGCGGCGTGGGCGGCACAGGCCCCGCGGGCGGCATGGGCGGCGTGGGCGGCACAGGCCCCGCGGGCGGCACAGGCGGGGCCGTCGGCGGCAGGGGCGGCAGCGCCGGCGGCGGCGCTGCCGGGACCGCGGGCGCGAGGGGGGGCAGCGGCGGTACGGGCGGCACTGTCGGCGGGCGCGGCGGGAGCAATGGCGGCACGACCGGAACGGGCGGTTCGGTTTCGTGCGCTCCCAACTACATGGCTGCCTGTGGGAACTGCGGCGGACACATCCAGTGCAACGGCACCTGCAGCGTCACCGATCCCTCGGACCTCGGCTCGATGTGCGGCCCCTGTGGTGCCACCCGCCAGTGCGACGGGTCGTGCCCGAATCAGGCGCCGGCGAATCTCGGCATGTCATGCGGGATGTGCGGCGGCACGATCAACTGCAGTAACACCTGCAGCGTCGTCACACCGAACAATTACGGGCAGGCATGCGGGATGTGCGGCGGGACGATCAAGTGCGACGGCAACTGTTCGGTCGCGATGCCGGGCAACCTCGGTCAAAGCTGCGCCAGCGGCTGCGGAACGATTCAGTGCAACGGCAACTGCAGCGCCACCGCGCCGGCGAACATCGGAACCAATTGCAACAGCTGCGGCGGCAAGGTGCAGTGTGACGGGTCGTGCAGCCCGGCGGAGCCGGCCAACTACGGCGCGCAGTGCTCGACGATCTCTTGCCAGTGCTCCCCCGCGCTCCATGGGCACATCGCATGCGACGGGAGTTGCGTGGTCATCGGCGAGTGCCCGATGTGCTGCGGCACCGAGCCCTGCTGACGTCGCAAGCGGAGGTTATGCCGGCTTTCGCCCGGGCCGGTTTTTCGCCGACGAGAGCAGCGAAAATTCGCTCACGTGGAGTTTCGTGCTTCGCGAGGAAATGCTCGCGACATCGGTCCACCGTTCTGATCGCGGCCCGACCGGCGCCAAAAAAAACTCGCGCCGGCGGGACTCTAAGCAGGCCGGAACAGGAAGGAGAGTGCCAATGTTCACGTCCCGCTCGTTGTCCGTACGGTTTCTGTCCGTTGCTTGCTTCTCAATCACATCCGCGCTCGTCGCAGCATGCTCCGCGCCGGAGTCCACGCCCGGCCCCGTCGAGGTCCAGCGCTCGGCGCTGACCCCGCAGGACAAGTTGCAACAGCGCATGAACACCTGCGCGCAGGATGCCCGCGTCCTGACCGGCCTCGTCAGCCAGCAGGTCTGCGTGGGCGCCGACATCTTCTTCCGTGAGACCTTCGACGGCAACGGCCGGACCTGCGGCACCTGCCACCCGCCGCAGAACAATCTCACGATCGACGAGAACTTCGTGAACGCACTGCCTACCGACGACCCGCTGTTCGTCTTCAGGACCAACCCGGACCTCGCCGGTCTGGAGATGCCGGCCTCGCTTCAGCGCGGCGGCATCCTCGAGAACGTCGACGACAACGGCCTGCCGTTCGCGGATCCGACCCACAAGTTCGTGATCCGCAGCGTGCCGCACCTCCTTTCGCTGGCGACGAGCATCACCGTCGACCCCGCCGATCCCCACACCACCACCCCGCCGCTCGACCGCACGGGCTGGGGCGGCGACGGCGGCGCGCTGCACGACTTCCTCAACACCGCCATCGTCCAGCACTACCCGAAGCGCCTCGCACGCGTGGTGGGGACCGACTTCCGCCTCGCCATCGCCGGCGAGCTCGACGCGGTCGATGCCTTCCAGCGCAACCTCGGCCGGCTGAACGACCCGAACCTGTCCCAGGTCAACATGTCCGATGCGTTGGCGCAGCAGGGGCGCAACGCGTACATCGATCCATTGCGGGGCCGTTGCAACGTCTGCCACTTCAACGGCGGCGGCAACTTCGACCTCACGAACAAGAACCGGAACTTCGACACCCAGACGCGCCTGGCGCCGACGTTCCCGGACTTCGGGTTCTTCGCCGGGGTGTTCCTGTTCGACGCCGGGTTCGGCGGCAAGGGGCTCGCCGTCCCCAACTTCCCCACGCTGGACGTCAACGGTCCCGACCCCGACATCAACAACGGTTTCGGCAACGGCACCTTCAGCGCGCCGCCGGTCATCGAGGCCGCCGACACGTTGCCCTCGTTCCACACCCACGCCTTCGGCGCCGGCGGCAGCATCGAGTCGACGGTCGCGTTCTACGCCTCGCCGAACTTCTTCCTCAGCTCGCCGGCGGCCGCGGAGCTCAACGCTCGATTCAACGGCCAGCCGGTCGTCATCACCGGTGACGACATCACCAACATCGGGCGTTTCCTGCGCGCGCTCAACGTCGCGCTCAACCTCGACATGGCCAAGCAGCGGCTGCGGGCGGCGCAGACGATCCTGAACACGTTCCACGACGGACACGCCGACGTCCAGAAGTTCCTCATCTTCCTGGCCCAGGAGGAGCTCAACGACGCGCTGACGGTGCTCACCAGCTCCAATACACCGCAGCCGTTCTACCCGGTCAGCGTCGATCGCATCGGCCTGGCCACCCAGGAGATCTCCAATGCGATCGCCGCCGCCAACTCCGTGCAACGCCAGGGGCCGCTGTCGAACGCCATCTCGCGCGTCGAGAACGCCCGCGACCCGATCGGATCGAACATCACGTTCCAGCTCGGGCAGGGGAACCTGATGTTCTGATCGCAATGGGAACCCCCACGCGATCGTGAATCCGACAGCGGGAGGCGGCGCCGGCCGGCGTTCGCCTCCCGCCTATCGACCGCGCGACGGCGGTCGCAGTGTGTTCCTTCCGGGATGTTCGACAGCTGGCCTCGATCTGGCGGAGCCAGGAGGCGGTGCTAGAAGGAACCGCCGCGATGCAGGCCTCGGGGTCGAAAGCGTGATCGGTGGGACGATGGCGGGCGCCGCTCTCATGGCGGCAGCCGCCGGCGCTGGGGCGGGCCTCCGCATCGAGACCCGCACGCCGGCGGCACTCTGTCCGGACATCGCCGAGGTGCGCCGGGCCGTGTCCGATCGCGTGAGCATCGAGGGGGAAGGCGACTGGCTCGCCTCGTACGATCTCGTGCACCGGCCGCAGAGCGAGTCCGAGGACGTCGTCCGTCTCGAGCTGCACGATCCGGAAGGGCGATTACGGCTCCGGCGCGAGCTGCCCCGCTCGGGCGCGTCGTGTGTCGCGCTCGCGCACGCGGTCGCGATGGTACTCGAGACGTACTTCCGGCATCCAAGCGAGTCGATGAATGAAGACGTTGCGTCGGCCGCCGTGCAGAAGACGCGCACCCTCCCGATGGAGCGCGACGGATCGCTTGCCCGCGCGGCACCGTCAGGACGGTTCGCGGCCGGGTTGCTCGCCTCATGGACCGTCGGGCCGTCCAGTCCGGCCGTGGCGGTGGATCTGTCGTACAGCGGACGGGAGCCGTGGGCGATCGGAATCGATGGCGTCTGGATGACGAGCGAGCAGGCGCGCGTCATCGACCTGCAGCCCGACCAGGGGACGGGTTTTCTCCGCAGCAGTTTGTTTCACGCCTGGGGCGCGCTTCGCCTGGGCGGGGGCGGTCCGGTCGAGCTGCTGGTCGGGCCGGAGCTGGCGCTCGGAATCGATTGGATGCGGACGATGAATGTGCCGGAAGGCCAGGAAAACGTGCGCGCGGCATTCGGCATCGGCGCGCGCGGCGAGCTTCGGATTTTCCTCGCGTCCCGCGCGGCGCTGTCGTTCGTCGCGGCGGCCGACTACGCGCCGGGCGCCTGGGCCGGGCGGTTCGAAATCGCGGGCGTCAGCACGGAACCCTTTCCGGCCCCTCGCGCGCGGCTCTTGCTCGGTGTCGGCCTGAATTTGATGACCTCTCCCTGAAAAATCCTGCCTCGCGAGACTCAAAGACAGCGGAGAACGATGTCGCTCGGATCGTCGAGCCCCGACTTCGATGCAGCGGCCGAGACATCGGGCGAGGCGGATCCGCGCGCCGCCGAGGGCGAGCTCATTCGCGCCGCGCTGGCCGGCGACCACGGGGCTGCGCGCGAGCTGCACCGGCACTACTACCCGATCGTCGCCTCGTTCTTGCGCAAGCTCGGCGTCCGGCCGCACGACCTCGAAGACGCCACCCAGGAGGTCTTCACCCAGTTCTTTCGCTGCGTGAGCTCCTTCCGGGGCGACGCCCAGCTCAAGACCTGGGTCTACCGGCTGTGCGTGACCGAAGCCCGTCGCCTGCGCCGCCGCCGACGGATCGCCGCGGCGCTAGCCGGCGTGCTGAAGAGCCAGTCGGCCGAGGAGATCGCACCGCCCCTGTTCACGAGCGACCGTCGCGTTCACGAGATGGCGCAGGACGCGCTCAATCGCATGGATCCTGAC
The DNA here is from genome assembly GCA_035607075.1 of Polyangia bacterium. Lineage (GTDB taxonomy): Bacteria > Myxococcota_A > Polyangia > Fen-1088 > Fen-1088 > JADGRB01. The sequence continues at coordinate 5,661 of DATMZL010001439.1, read as the reverse complement.
CAGCGTCTCGCGTTCGTGCTGTTCGAGATCGAGGGCCTGACCGGTCGCGAAGCCGCCGAGATCGCGGGCAAGACGGTCGCCGTGATGTTCCGGCGCCTCTACGAAGCGCAACGGATCTTCAGCGAGGGCCTGGGCATCGAGGCGCTCCCTCACAAGCGGCGGGACGCATGAGCTCGTTTCGCTTTCGACGCGCGCGCGGTTCGTCGCATCGGGGTCGCGATGACCATCCGGTCCTCCTCACGCGCGTGGACGAGCGCGCGGCGCGTGCCGCCCGCGCGATCGACGAGATGTCCGCCCCGGCGCCGGCCGATGAGGGGCGCGCCTGGGCGCGCATCGAGGCCGGGCTCGCCGGGCCCCATAGCCGGCCTGGTCAACAGGTACGCGCGGGATCTTGGCGTCGCAACGTGGGCTTTGTCGCCGCGGGCGCGCTGGTGGCGGCAATCGCCTTTGCGCTCTTCTGGCCGAGGGCAAGCACCTTGAGTGAACAATCGGGAGACCTGCGCGCCCCGCCGGCGATCCCGCCCGCCGCGCGCCCGCCCGTGCCGCCCGTCGGTGAGGCGCCGCGCGTGGCCACCGCGGACATCGAGGCGCCGCCGGGCGAGCGGCCCGAGCCGGCGCCGCTTGCGACCGGCGTGTCCGTGCTGTCCCCGGGGGTGCGGGCGCGCATGTCGCGCGGCGGGCGTGCCACGTATTTCCCCGCGACGAAGACAACGACGAAGACCACGACGCCGACCACGACGAAGCTGACGACGGGGGCCAGCCCCTACCTGCTCCTCGAAAAAGGGACCGTAGAGATCGAAAACGGCGCCGTTACTCGGCCTGACGCGCGCGCCGCGGAAGGTCCGCTCGAGGTGCGCGTCGCGGGTTGGCAGCTGCGTGGCGGCGGTCGATTCAAGGTCGCGACGCACGGCCGTCGCGTCGACGTCACCGTCGAGGAGGGCGAGGTGACGGTCTGGTCATCGGTGCGCATCGTCGCGCGCGTGGTGGCGGGCGAGCGCTGGGCCTCGGCGCCTGAGGCCATGGCGACGCTTCCCGCCGACACGACGTCGGCGGCGCCCTCCGACGCGTCTTCTCACGCGGCTTCCGAGCCGCGCGACTGCCTCCGCCTGGCGCGCGACGGCGTGACGGCCGCGGCGATCGCTTGCCTCGAGAGCCAATCGGGTGACCCAGGCCTGACCGGTGAGCTGGCGCTGCTCGAGCTCGCGCGGATACGCCGCGACGTCAAGGGCGATCTGGCGGGCGCGGAGCGCCTGCTCGCCGAGCATGAGAAGCGCTTCCCGCACAGCGGCCTCGCCACGGAAGCTCGCACCGGACGCATCGAGCTGTTGCTGCGTCTCGATCGACCGGCTGAAGCGCTGGCCCAGGCCCAGCACCTCGCTGACGCCGAAGCGATCTACTGGCGCGCGGTCAGCCTGGCCGCGCTCGGGCGCCGCGGGGAAGCCCGGGATGCCTTCGACGAATACCTGCGCCGGCCCGACGTCCAGCGCCGTCGCGAAGCGCGGCGAGCACGAGACGAGCTCGGACCGTGAGGCGCCTGGCAGCGACGGCGATCGGCGCGCTCGCGTTTTGCGGGACGTGGGCCGCGCCGGGTTGTGGCACGCGATTGGTCGGGCGCGTGTCGCGCGACGCGGGAGGACCAGCCGTCGAGGCTGGCGTGGACGTCGGGATGGACGTCGGCACGGACGTCGGCATGGATGTCGGCGTCGACAACGCGGCGGACGCCGTCGCCGATCTCCGCCCGGACGCGCCGTCGCCGCCGCCCCCGGATCTTCCGTCCATCTGCACGGTCGACGGGTGGTGCTGGACGCACCCGCTGCCGGCCGGCGATCAATTCGTCGACGCGGTCAAGGTCGGCGCGGACGTGTGGCTGGTCGGCGCCGCGGGAACGATCGTTCGCACCGCGGGCGGAAAGCTGTCGGCGATTCCATCTCCGACAAGCACGCTCGCCGCGATCTGGGCGACGGCGGCCGACGACGTTTGGGCGGGCGGCATATCCGGCCCCACCCACTGGGACGGTCAGGCGTGGAGGCAGATCGGGATCACCACCGATCCGACGTCCAGCAGATTGAACGCCTTCTGGGGATGCGCGGCCGACGACATCTGGGCGACGGGCCCGATCGCCAAGCGCTGGGACGGAAAGAACTGGCTGGGGCTCACCATACCGAGCGACGCCTTGTTCACCGACCGCGATTTTCGCGCGGTCTGGGGATCGGCCTGCGACGACGTGTGGACCGGATCGCTCGCGGACTCTTCGGGCACCGGGGCGATCTACCACTTCGACGGCAGCAACTGGACGAAGGTCGAGCAGCGCCCGGCCGAGGAGATCGCGGGCACCGGCCGATCGGACGTCTGGTCGCTCGCGCAGGGGCGCCTCTTCCACTCGAACGGCGTCGAGCCGGGCGTGCGGGTCAGCGACGGCATCGTCAGCTTGTCCGCCGTCGGCCCGGACAGCGTCGCGATCATGAACGACGCGCACGCGGTATCGCTGCTGGCCGCCGGCGGCGCTTCGACGGCGCTGTCCGCCCCCGCCCCCGACGGCACGAGCACGCTGCGCGGGTGGGCGCCCAACGATATCTGGGCCCTGGGCGCGCCCGGGACCGCCGCCCACTGGAACGGCACCAGCTGGGAGCGTCGGCTGCCGGCTTGGCTGCTGAGCGGCGGCGACGCCACGCGCGTGAGCGGCGGCGCGCCCGACGACGTGTGGGCGGCCGTGGGCGGCGCGCTCCTGCGCGGAGACGGGACGAGCTGGCGCGTCGCGCTCACCCCCGACGAAGTCGGCGGACAGATCGTCGACATTTGGACGCCGGGGCCGGGCGAGGTCTGGGTGGTGGGCGCCGACAATCTGATCCACGAGCTGCGCGGCGGCGAATGGAGGACGGAGAATCCGCTCGCCGGTGACGGCACGATGCGCGCCATCTCGGGGACCGGCGCGATCGACGTCTGGATCGTGCGCGGGACGAACAGCGTTCTGCATTGGGATGGACGCGGCTGGATCGCCCGCGACGCGACGCTCGCCGGCGGCGTCGCCAACACGATCAACGCGATCTGGGCCGCCGCGCCGAACGATCTCTGGGTCGTCGGCGACGGCATTTCTCACTGGCTGAATGACACCTGGGTCGCGCCGCCCAAATTCCCTTCCAACGTCGTCCCCGTCAACGGACCTTATGTCGCGGTCGCCGGCACCGGCCCGAGCGACGTGCACTTTCTCGCCGCGAGCGGTGAGGTTCTCAAAGCGACCAACGACAATATGACCCTCGCCGAGGAGCTGAGCGTGAACAACCACCCGATCGCCCTCGCGGCGGCGGCTCCGACCGGTGTGTGGGCCGTCTTCGACGACCCGGTGTCCGGTGTCTCGCGGTTGCTCCAGCCCGGTGCTGATCCGGACGGCCGCCCCACGTTGCGTTCGCTCAGCGCGCCCGCCGGGGTTCGCGCGATCTGGTCCGCGCCCGACGGAACACTGTGGGCCGCCGGCAAAGGGGGCGCTCTTCTCCGCCGCGCGCCCACCCCCGCCGCACCCTGAGCCGCGGCGCGACGCCGGCAGCTGCGCGTGGCGGCAACGCATTGCCGGCCATCGAGGCGGATTCACGCACGACGATTTTCGCGGCGCCCTGAAATTTGGGCGTGGGGTGCCTCTAAGGGGGCGAACGACGAAACGTTCAAGGAGCGAACGAGATGACCACGATGCGCTGGATGACGGCGTGCGCCCTTGCGGCAGCGCTTTTCGCCATGAATTGCAACGCCGACGCGCCGGAAGAAACGAGCGCCCGCCGGGCCGGCGCGTTGCTCAACGTCGACGAGTTCCTCTACTTCCGTTGCACGTCGACCGGTTGGGGCGCGGACGCGTCGAGCCGCATGCAATCGACCGCCGATCCGAACGTGGTGAAGCTGACGTATCAGGTCACGCAGCCGTGGATGGTCACCAGCGGCGAGCCCTGCATCTTCACGCGCACGAACCAGCTGAACGGTTGGGGGTCGTCCCAGGTGTCATTCAGCAAGGCGGCGCCCGCGACGCCGCTGGTGGTGCCCGGCAGCAGCAGCCTGGTCAGCTCGTCGAGCAACTTCACGTTGCGCTATCCAGCGCTGGGCACGTTCACCATGACGGTGAACTGGGCGCAGCAGACGTTCAGCATCGTCGCCGGCACCGGCGCGCCGCCGCCACCGCCGCCGGCGCCGCTGCCGTTCTGGCTGTCGTACTGCGGCGATCCGACCTGCGGCGGCACGCCGCTGGTGGTCAAGGTCTGTCCGGTCGCCACGCCCAACTGCTCGCCGGCGCGCCAGACCACGGTCGTGCCGGAGGTCGACGGGCGGCAGATCAGTCAGATCCTGTTCCCGCTGCAGATCCCGGACGGCACCGCCGTGTCGCTGGTGTCCGGATCGGGCACGGTCTCGGGCTCGCTGGTGATCTCGACGTCGAGCCCGGTCGTCGTGCGCTCCGACGTCGACCTGACGATCAGCAACTACCTGGTCCCGCCGGTGTGGGGCGGGACCACGCACCTCAACTTCGTCAGTCAGGCGTTCGCCGCCTCCGAGGTGGTCAGCACCGTCTATCGCTTCCCGACCTTCCTCACCAACGGCGAGCCGTCCCAGCTTCACGAGCGCGGGCGGACGATCATCGCGCAAGAAAGCCAGATTGCCGCCATTCATCCGGGCCAGATGCACGCGTTCTTCCTGCCGTCGGAGATGGCGACGCTGGGCGAGGGCAACTTCTCGGACGGCGCCCTCAACATCGATATCAACTACAGCAACCCCGACTTCATCGCGGCCCAGGGCGGTGTGCTGAACGCCGCGATGCCGCGCTTCGCGCACGAATACGTGCACCAGCTGTTCGCCGAGATCGCCGGGAGCTATCCGGGCAACCACAGTTGCCTGAACGAGGGGATCGCCGATGCGTTCGCGTTCGCGGCGGGTTTTCTGCCCGAGGACGAGTTCGGGCCGCGCGGCGTGCACGACAACAACAACTTCGACGACGGCTGCGCCGCTGTGGTCAGCGATCCCGAGGTGCACGACGTCGGTAACTGCCCCTTCTGGCAGGTGCGGCGGCTCAACGACCTTTCGCAGGCGTTCACGGCTGCGATCCTGCACCCGCAGCATGTGCTCACCTTCGACAGCTGCGACCTGACGTCGAGCCAGACCGGGAACGCGCTGCTGGTCCTGTACTCCGAATCCGCCGGCCAGGACCTGACGCAGGCGATCCAGCTGGCGCAGATCCCCAACGCGGGATCGCTGGCCGCCGCACGTCGGGCGCTGGGGCTCCCATGACGTGCGACTGACCATCGATCGAAACGGCCGCCGGCGCTCGCCGACCTCTGGGGGGCACGTTCGCGACGAAAGTCGCGCACGCGCAGATGGTCGAACGGGCGCCGGCGGCCTGCGCCGGACACTTGTAACGACCACATCAGGAGGAGGACTCATGGATCGCGCTCTGGGGATGCGTTTTCTGCCACTGCTATTGCTGTCCGCCGCGCTGCTCTCGTGCGGCAAGGCCCGAACCACCGACGATGCGACGGAGACGATCGCATCGGCCATCGACATGAACTGCGGGATGAAGCCGCGGCCGCCGGCCTGCATGATCGTTGTTTGCGACCCGGACCAGCACGTTTGGGAGTACTATTCGGTTGACGTGGGTATATTTTGTTCGAACGGTGGTATTTGCGATGACAA
>DATMZL010001419.1:0-3528 GCA_035607075.1 Polyangia bacterium | reverse complement strand
ACGCGGGGCAACTTCCGGGAGGTCCGCGCATCGAGATCTCGCCGGCGGGGTTGCTGCTGGCGCCCGGCGCGTCGGGAACCATGACGGCGCGCGTGCTGGATTCGTCCGGCACGCCAATCCCCGGTGCGACAGTCACCTGGGCCGCCAGCAGCGCGGCGGTCTCGTTCGCGCCCGGCGCGGGCAATGTCGTCACGCTGACCGCCGGAACGGCGGTTGGCTCCGTGCAGGTGAGCGCGAGCATGGGATCGCTGCAGTCGCCCCCGACGACGATCGCGATCGCGCGCCCTGTCGCGGGGGCGCGCGTGGTGACGGACGCCGAGGTGCTCAGCGACACCACGCCGGTGGCGGGATCACCAGTGGGCGGCCCGGGCGCGCGCGTCCACGTGACGATCGCGGGCGCGGCGCCGGCGGCCGGCGACATCCTCGTCGGCGTCGGGAAGCCGGTCGCGGGGCAGGTGGTGTCGTCCGCGCCCGTCACCGGCGGCAACGACGTGACGCTGCAGATCGTTCCGCTCGACAAGGTCTTCGCCGAGCTGAACATCGCGGAGGCCTTCGATCCGAAACGGCTGGATGTCGCGTTTCCGGTGGCGGCGCCCGCCGCGACGATGGTGAACGCCGACGGCTCGGTCACGCGGCGCTTCGTCCTCGACCTGCCGAGCCATCAGGCTGCGACGACGACGATGGCACCGGCGCTGCCCGACGACGGGACGCTGGCCTTCCCGCCGCTCGCGGGCAAGAGCTTCCGGCTCGGGCCGCTTTACTGCGGCACCGAGGCGACGCTCGAGCCGTCGATCTCGTCGTCGCAGGTGACGTTCAACGTGACCCCCCTCCTGGGTCCCGTGGAGCTGAAGCTCGGGGTCGCGCCGGCGGGGGCGTTCATGAAGCTGTTCGCGACCGGATCGATCGAAGCCACCGTCAGCGGCCCGTTCCGTCTCTCCGGTGAGCTGCAAGGCACGATCGGCTGTCAGGCGCCGATCCTGCAGCTGTTCGCGCCGGTCCCGCCGCCGATCGCGCTCATCGCCATCCCGGCGCTGGTGATCGGCCCGCGCTTCGGCGCAACCGGCAAGCTGATGATCAACGTGCTGGAGCTGAACATCGAGGCGCAGGTGAAGCAGCCGTTCACGCTCGGCTTCGATGTTCCGGCAGGCGGCTCCTACACGAACCTCACAGCGCTCGACACGTCCAAGCTCGAATTCAAGCTCGATCCGAAGCTGCAGAACACGACGCCCAATTCGCCTGTTCGCGTCGAGTTGGACGCGCGCGGCGGCCTCTACGCCGAGGCCGCGCTGACCAGCCTGCCGTACATGTTCGTGCAGCAGATCGCGGGCGACTACCCGTACCTTTCGATGCTGGATCTCGAAGGCGGGCTGAAGGCGGACCTGAAGCTCGGCACGATCGCCGATCAGGTCAACGATCCGAACTACGCGGCCGGCTATGACATCAAGTTCCTGACGACGCTGGGCCTGGGCAGCGATCTCAAGAAGGCCTTCGGCTGGCTGAGCAGTCTGCTGATGCTGGTGCCGATCGATCCGTCGCTGACGTACGAGAAGACGGTGTTCGAGTCGCCGACCGGCAACGCGCTCAGTTACCTCGGGAAGTTCCAGGCTGGCCAGAAGGTCGGCTTCCGGGCGCTGCTCGATCCCACGAACACGAACCCGTCGCTGCTCGACTACTACAACGTCAAGTCCGTCGAGGTCTGGCGCAAAGGCACCACCGCCGGCGCGGCGACGAAAGTCGCCCACCGCGACGCCATCAAGGACGAAGTCGACGTGTCGTTCGACTGGACGGCCGACACGACCGGCACCAGCAACAACCAGATGTTCGCGTTCGTCGAGCCTGTGTTCGGCGAGGGCTTCTTCTTCAAGATCTCGCCCGTGTACGCCTGGGCGGGCATCCAGCAGGTCGGCGCCGGCAACGACGAGCTGGGCCGCGGGCTGGCGGTCGATTCCGACGGGCGGGTCGCCGTCGTCGGTTACTGGCTGGACACGATCGCTGGGAAGCCGTCCTTCGGCGGCGCGGACGCCGGCTTCATCATCTGGGCGGCGAACGGGGTCGCCGCGGGCGGGGTGCTTGTCGGCACCAGCAGCGACGACGTTCCCACGGACGTCGCGCTGGGCCCCGACGGGTACTACTACGTTTGCGGCACGTCGCTCGGTAGCGCATTCACGGGCGCGCCGGCGTACTCGGCCTGGCTGCGGAAGATCGACAAGACGGGCGCGGTGCAATGGACGCGCGAGTGGATCTCGCCCGGTCGGGTCGCCGAGCGCGCGGCGAAGGTGGCGATCGGTCCGGGCGGTCAGATCTACGTCGGCGGCACCACCGGCGATGACATCGTCGGCGGGTCGGCGGTGTCGCCCAGCTGCATCGGCGAGTACAACGTCTATCCGAAGAACGGCGACATGCGGGATTGCGGCGACGTCGCCGTCACGGCGTTCGATCCGGGCGGCAACATGCTCTGGCACCACTTCGATCCACGCAAGGGCTTCCAGACCGCCGCCGCGATCGCCGTCGATCCGAGCGGCACGATCGTCGCCACCGCTGCGACCTGGGGCGACATCGAGGCCGACAAGGCGCCGGGCAACGTCGATTCGATGAAGACGGAGAGCGATGCAGACTACGCGAAGCTGGGCATCGGCATCTGGACGGTCGACGCGAGCGGCTTTTTGAACCGCCGCTACCTGAGCATTCCCGAGAACACGACCTTCGGGACACCGCCCGCCCACTTGAACGCCGTCGACGTCGCCTGCGACAGCAACGGTAACGCGACGGTGATCGGCAACGCCGAGGCGTCTTACATGGGGCAGCCGTTCGTGGGCGGCTCCGACGTGTTCCTGATCCAGTTCTCGAACGTGGCGCTTGCGTCGGGCGGCTCGGAGAACTGGGTGATGGAGTTCGGCACCGCGGCGCAGGACCTGGGCATCGGGATCCGCGCGTTGCCCAACGACGATCTGTTGATCACCGGGCTCACGAGCGGATCGCTGTGGGCCGGGTCGATGGGTGGCTCGGACGCGTTCGTGGCCCGATTCCCGTCGAGCGGCGGTACGCCGTTCTGGCAGGCGCAGTTCGGCGGGGCGGGCAACGACGTCGGGACTGACGTCGTGCTCGATCGCTACGGGAACACGTTCGTCACGGGCGAGACTGGCAGCCCGCTGGCCGACGGCCTGACCGCCGGTTATGGCGGCAAGGACGTGTTCGTCGCGAAGTTCGGGCCGACCGGCGTGAGGCAATGATGAGGAACAGGAACGATCGATCGCAGCTCGTCTGGATGGCCGCGCTGATCGCGGCGATGTCGGCCGCGGCGTGCGGCGGTGGCGGTGGCGGTGGCGGACGCGGCGGGACGGGCGGGAGCGGCGCAGGCGCCGGGAAGGGCGGCAGCGCCGCGATGGCCGGGCGTGGCGGCAACGGGGGCGGCGCCGGCGCTGGCGGATCGATCGCGGGCACGGGCGGCATCGGTGGCAGCACGTCGCGCACCGGCGGGAATGGCGGCGCCAGCGCGGGCACGGGTGGCGGCGGCGGGAGCGTGGGAAG
>DATMZL010000730.1:0-3777 GCA_035607075.1 Polyangia bacterium | reverse complement strand
TTCCGGCGCCCTTGTTGGTTGGGGCCTCCGCACGGGCGTGAGCGGTCAGCACATCTTCCGCATGCAGATGCCGACCGCGCGCGAGGCGACCTGCCAATCGCGCGGCGTCTGCGGCGGCGGCGACGGCGACGCCATCTGCTTGTACTCCGACGGCGTCGTCGAGATGTCGCCTGGTCATTTCGTGGCGGTGTTCGGCTTCGACAACGCGGCGTCGACAAGCGTGCAGCCCAGCGTCAACCAGGTGCGGTACGACGGAAACCTGGTCCCGAGCCCGCAGCCGGCCCCGCCGACGCTGCTGCCTTCGGGCACGCATTCGGGCGCCTACCTGCCGACGTTCGAGGCCGACCACATCCTCGCGTGGACCATCAATGGCGAGACCGTGACCGCATCGGCATCGAGCCGCCGCCTGCCGTCCGTGCCACTGAATGGCGGCGGCATCGGCGTCGTCGTCGCAGGCACGACGATCGTTCTGAAAGCCGGCACCGATCCCTACGACGACGTGCCGACGACCGAACCCAACGTGCAGCCAGAGCCAGGGTTTGGCACTGAGTACCACGGCACGATCCCCGCGCAGCTCAGCATCGGTCCCTCGGGCGCCGCGACGTACACGGTTCCGATCGATGTGCCGCACGGCATCGGTGGCGTCGTCCCGAATCTCAGCCTCACCTACAACAGCCAGGGCGGCAACGGCCTCGCCGGCCAAGGATGGGACCTCGGCGGACTGTCGATGATTCACCGCTGTCCGAAGACGCGTGTGCAGGACGGCAGCGCGCGGACGGTGTCGATGGAGTCGCTGCTCGACGGTGACGACGGCATCCCGGGCGACGGAGACGGGGTCTGCCTCGACGGAAAGCGTCTGTTCGAGAGCACGACGGAGCCCGGGAAGTACCAATCGGAGGTCAAGGACTACACCACAATCACCAGAGTGCAGGGACCTACCGCCAGCGCCACAGGCTCGTACTCGTTCACCGTCGTCACGAAGAGCGGCGAGACCCGCTACTACGGCGCGCGGTATTCGGGCAGTTCACGTGTCTTCCTTCCGCACGAAAATACGTCTGGCGTGGACCAGTCCACGAAGGAGACCGCAGTCTGGTTGCTCGATCGCGTGGTCGACGCATGGGGCAACTACTTCGACGTCCACTACAACAACGACCAGGCTGATTGGCTGACGAGCGGCATCCGCGTCACCCGGATCGACTACACCGGTCACATGTATGGCGACGCCATTGCCGAGAACGGCCAGTCGACCACGCCTGAGCTCCAGCAGACGTTTCATTCGATCACATTCACGTACGAGAACCGACCGGACCTCCGTCGGATGCGTTTCCACGGCGCGTCGATCCCCAGCCCGACTCGACTCCGGGCGATCACGACGCCGCTCGGGACGTACACGCTCGATTACCTGGATCCGGATGTGACGCTTCCGAGCCGCCTCAGGCAGATCAGCTACTGCGCGCCGCATCTGCCGCTGCCGCCGTCTCCAGGCGTTCCCATTCTCACTTGCCTGGATCCCTTGCAGTTCGACTGGGACGGCGGCGACTACCACTGGGTCGACACGCCCGCCTACGCGCCTCCTTTCCCGATCGACAGCTTCTACGCGTCACCGCACGAAGTCCGCTCTAGGGCGGGCGCGCAGTTCGTTGACCTCGACGGCGACGGTCGCACGGACTTCGTCGGTTCGATGCAGGGGTCGAGCAATTTCGCATACCGGAACAGCGGCTCTGGCTGGGTGCAAAAGATTCCGTGGATTCTTCCGACGCGATTGTTCAAGTCGACCGGCGAGTCGGCCGGCAGCTACCTCGGCGACATCGATGGTGACGGGCTTCCCGATCTGCTCAGCTCGCCGGGCGCCTCGGGCTGCGTGCCCGCTTCTGGGAAGCAGCTCTGCGTGTGGTTGAACCGGATCAAGTCGAACCCGGCTTGCTCGGCCAGCCAGTGCTGGGTGCGGGACGACAACCGCGCATCGGTGCCCGCCAGCTGGGGCGCGATCAATCTCGAGCCGTCCGCGCATCAGGACGCGCTCGCCGACGTCGATGGCGACGGCGTTGTCGACATCGCGCGAACCGGTCCGGGGCAATACGAATTCAAGGTCATCGTCGGCACGCCGACCGGTTTCGTCACGCCGACGCTGGTGTACGGCTTCGGCTCGACGATCCCCGGGGAGCCGGTCGGATATCACCTCGAGGACTTCAACCACGACGGCCTGGCGGATCTGGTCAGCAACAACAACCCGAGCTACCCGGCGACGTATCTTGGGGTCGGCATCAACACGGGGGTCAACCAGCCTGGGGGGTGTTCGGGAGGCTGCCCGGTCTGGCGGTACAGAGCCATGGGCGCCGATCCCAAAGCGAACGCCGAAATGAATCACCGCCAGTTCGCCGACGTCGACGGCGACGGCATGACCGATGTCGTGTGGAACATCAGTAACAGCGACGAGGGCGTCGTCTTCGGGACGGGAACCGGTTACAGGTCTGGTGGACCGGCGACGGCTTATGCCAATTCGATTCCCACGGCCGACGCGGATAGCGCCGGTTTCTTGATGACCGACGTCAACGCCGACGGGCTAGCGGATCAGATCCAGAGCGTCAACACCGGCGCGCCAACGGGATTGAAAGGCAAGGTCTGGATCAACAACGGTACGTCATGGGTGGACCCCGGATGGTTGGAGAACGGCCAGACCGACCACGAGCTCGATGTCTCGCCTGTGGAAATCAACGAAGGTGCGGTCTTCCTCGACGTCGACGGCGACGGCGTCATCGACCTCGTCCAGTCGAAGGACATCGTCGGCGGTCCCCAGGTCCGGCACGCCTACCTGAACAAGTTCCGGCCGCCGGTCATCAACAAGTTCCCGAACGGGCTGGCGGCGCGAAAGACCGAGGTCGCGTACGCGGTGATAACGATGGCGAGCGCGCAGGGCAGCGTCTACCTGGACGATCTCCCGCTGGCGGGACGGACGAAGTACGCGACGCCGCCGATTCGCGTGGCGACGTCAGTCAAGGTCGAGAACGGTGTGGGCTTCGCCACGTGGAACACCACCAGCTACGTGTATCACTCGTTCCGCACCAGCACGAACTCGCGCGGTCCTCAGGGATTCGCGCGTATCGAAGCGACGGACTCCGCTACCGGCATCACCACGAGGACCGACTACGTCCAGTACTTCCCGTACACGGGGCTGCCCAGCAAGGTCACGCGCTTCAAGGTCGTGCAAGGAACGGAACGTGTCTTGAACGAAACGAGCACGGGCTACTGCAACACGATCGCCGCGGACGCGACGGGCAACCCCCTCTGCACGACCGAACCGCCGGCGCCCGGCACGCCCGGGCTCGTCTACCCGGTGAAGGTCCTGGACAAGAGCTATCTGCACGTGGGCCCGCTGTCCGAGTTCAACACGCCGGAGCTCATTCAGACGGTGACGGACTTCCGTTACGACGACTGGGGGAATCCGACCAGCACGACGGTCACGACCACCGGGCCGGACGAGGTCTACGAGAAGAAGACCGTCAACACGTACGGCGCACCGGGCAGTGACGAGCAGAAACAAGGAAAGATCACAAGGGCAGTCGTGACGTCGCGGCGGGTGGCGCCTGGCGGGCCCACGCTCACGCATACGACGGCCTACGAGTACGGAATCGTGAACCGGTTCTATTACTCGCCGATCGAAGCCCAACCCCAGCAAGATTTCGCCACGCTGGGGCTGATGAAGAAGAAGGTCGAGCCCGACGCCTGTACCGATCCCACCTGCCCGCAGGTCCGAGTCGACACGGCGTACCTCTACGA
>DATMZL010001385.1:0-2626 GCA_035607075.1 Polyangia bacterium | reverse complement strand
CCCAGTCCGGTCCGCCGCCGTTGACCTGCGTGAGCTCGTCGTTGCTGAGTTGCGTTTCCATGGTGATCTCCTTTCAAGAGGTTCTTTGTCCGGCCCGGCGCCGCTCATCGGAAGCCGTCTCGGATTCGCGGAGCTGCTTTGCAGCATCGGTGCCGGCCGATCGACGGCCGAAGACCGGCGGGCCGCGCGGCTTCGGCGCGTGACCGCCGGCTGTCCGCACGGTCCGCCGTTCGGGGGGCGCTGTCCGGACAGCTCGGCGCGCGCGCCGGAGCGGCGGCGGCGCGCGCGCTTCGGGGTGCGCGGCCCGGGCACGGATGTTGCCAAGGACGACCGGCATGCACCTCGAAACGATGGAGATGGGACGCGCCGGCGGCGGGCGCGCCCTTCATGAAGAGGATGGCGCCGACGAACTCGCGCGGCGGGTGATCCACCTCTTGGGCGTCGCGGCGCAATTCGAGCCGTTCGTCGACGGCGTGCTCGCGCGCCTGCGCGCCTCGATGGGCGTTCCCCCCGCCGGCACGGCCGGCTTCGACGATCCGATCGTAGAAGAGGAGATGGCGGTCGCGCGCGCCCGGCTCCTCGAGCTCCGCGCGGAGTTCGAGGAGATCGAGGCGCGGCTCTACCTCCAGCACGTCGGCGCCGCGCACCTGCCCGGGGTGGCCGCCGCGCTCGCCGACGAGCGGGTGCAGCGCCTCGTGCGGGCGCAGGCGGCGATGGCGGCCGACGCGGCGCGCGCGCTCGGCGCGCTGGCCGAACGCATGACCGCCGTCGTGCTCTACGAGGAGCCGCGCCGATGACCGCGCTCGCCGATCCGACGGGGCTGTTCCGGGCCGAGGCGCTGGCCCACCGCGCGAGCGCCGCCGCGGCCGCCGAGCCCGGCGACGTGCTGCGCTTCGAGAGGCGCTGGGCGCGCGCGACGTTCGCGCTGCTGATCGGCGCGACCGTGACGGGCTTCCTGTTCGTGAGCCTCTGCACCGTGCACGAGTACGCGAGCGGCCCGGCCGTGGTGCGCATCGACGGCCGGCGCACCCTCGCGGCCATGGCGACGGCGACGGTCGACGCCGTCGAGGTCCACGCCGGCCAGCTCGTGAAGGCGGGCGCCACGCTCGCGCGCATGCACGGCGCCGACGAGGCGCGCGAGCTCGAGCGCGCGAGCCGCGAGCTGGATCTACAGATCGCGCGCATGCTGCGCGACCCGACCGACGCCAGCATCAAGCAGCCGCTGGCCACGCTGCGCGCCGCGCGCGATCAGGCGCGCAACGCGGTGCTGGCGCGCACCGTGCGCGCCGAGATCGGCGGGCGCGTCACCGACGTCCGGATCCGCCCCGGCCAGCACATCAACGCCGGCGAGGTGATGCTGGCGATCGCCCCCGTCGGCGAGGCGCGCGCGTCGCTCACCGCGATGTTGCCGGCGGACTACCGCCCGCTGCTCCGCAGCGGCCTGCCGATGCGCTTCGAGCTCGACGGCTTCCGCTACGAGTACGCCGACCTCGATCTCGTCGACGTGTCGGCGGAGGCGGTCGGACCGGTCGAGGTCCAGCGCCTGCTCGGACAGGAGCGCGCCGACTCGGTGCCGCTCGGGCCCGGGGCCAAGGTGCTGGTGACGGCGCGCCTGCCGGCGGCCACCTTCTCGTCGGACGGGCGGCCGTACGGATACTTCGACGGGCTCACCGGCACCGCCGAGATCCGCGTGCGCAGCGAGCCGATTCTGGTGACGCTGGTGCCGGCGCTGCGGCAGTGGCTGCCGGCGGTGTCGCTCGATCCGCTGCGCGCCGCTGCCGCCGCGGTCGGGCGCTGGATCGGCGGGACAGGAGGGGCCCATGCCGGCGCCTGAGCAACCGGCGCGCCTCGCCGGCGTCTTCCCGGCGCTGCGGCGTCTCGGCGAGAGCCTGCGCGCGCGCGAGGTCCCGGTCATCCAGCAGAACACCGCCACCGAGTGCGGCGCCGCGTGCCTGGCGATGACGCTCGGCTACCACGGGCGCGAGGTGGCGATCGCCGACATCCGCGACGCGATGGGCGTCGGCCGCGACGGAGTGAGCGCGCAGGCGATCCTCGAGACCGCGGCGTTCTACCGGCTGCGCGGCCGCGGCGTCCGCATCGACATCGACGACCTGCCACACCTGCCGCGCGGGTCGATCCTGCACTGGTCGTTCTCGCACTTCGTGGTGTTCGACGGGATGCGCGGCGGCGAGCTCCGCGTCGTCGACCCGGCGTGCGGCCGGCGCAACGTCGCGCTCGCCGAGGCGCGCAAGGCCTTCACGGGCATCGCGCTCGTCCTCGAGCGCGGCGACGACTTCGATCGCCCGGCGCCCGGCGGCAAGGGGGACGACGGCGCGGCCAAGCGGCCGGCGGGCAACCCCGTCATGCGCCACCTGCGGCGCGTGTTCGCCGGCTCGAACGACTGGGGACGCATCGTGTTCGTTTCGGTGCTGCTCCAGCTTCTCGCGCTCATCTTGCCGCTCATCGACGGGCGCCTCGTCGACCGCGTGGTCCCGCGTGGCGACACGCACCTCCTCCTCGTGCTGATGGCGGGGCTCGGGTCGATCCTGGTGTTTCACTTCATCGCCTCGGTGACGCGCGCGCAGCTCCTCCTGCAGCTGCGCACGCGGTTCGACGTCGACATGAC
>DATMZL010001363.1:0-2112 GCA_035607075.1 Polyangia bacterium | reverse complement strand
CCCTCGCGCGTGATGCGCCCGCGCCGGATGAGCTCGTTGACCAGCGAGTGGTCCTCGGTCAGCTGGACCACCTGCCCGGCGCGCAGCATGTAGATGCGGCTGTCGCCGACGTGGGCGATGAAGCCGCGATCGCCGGCGATCAGCAGGGCGGACGTGGTGGTCCCCATGCCCCGCTTCTCGGGTTCGACCTGGCCCTTCTTGTAGACGGCCTGGCCGGCCGCCTGGATGGCCTCCTCCAGGAGGGTCAGCACATCCTGGGGGCGGACGGAGGCGTCGCCCTTGGCGTATTTGTCGATGGCTCCGTGGTCGGCCTCGACGGCGTTGCGGAATTCGTGGACGGCGAGCTTCGACGCGACCTCGCCTGATGCGTGGCCGCCCATACCGTCGGCGACCACGAACAGCGAAAGCTTCTTATCGACGAGGAAATTATCCTCGTTGATTTCGCGTTTCTTCCCGACGTCGGTAGCGGCCCAGAAGGATAGCTCCATGGCGAGGTCCCCGGCCGATCATCGGTACCACGAAAGCCGGCTCGACGGTACGGGGAATCGCGAAAAGATTACGCGTGCTTGACAGTCCGCGCGGCTCTCTTTAGATCTGTGCGTCCCGCCGCTCATCCAGAGGCGGCGGGAGCAGGTCGAAGTCTTCGGGGATCGTCTAATGGCAGGACGCCAGACTCTGGATCTGGCTATCAAGGTTCGAATCCTTGTCCCCGAACAAAAAATTAAATAGCGACTTGGCCCGATGGTCTAGCGGTTAGGACGGTGCCCTCTCACGGCACAATCCCGGGTTCGATTCCCGGTCGGGTCACAGGAAGACGCCAGCGACGGTCGATTGCGCTCAGTCGGTCACGGTGTCGATCTCGATCGTGGTTGTTCCACCGTTGGGCGTGAACACCGCCCCTGCCGCCGCGCTGCCGGAGCGCAGCCGTACGGCGAAGCTCGCGACGTGGGAGGGATCGAATGTCGCGATGCCGGCCTGACCGACGGCGAATTCGAGTGACACCCATTGCCCGACGGGCAACGCCGCGGCATCTAGAACGGGGCCGTCGGCTTCGACGTAGCTCGGGCCGCTGAAGGCAACGAACTGCACGGCGCCGCCGAACAGCGGGCCGGCAACCAGCCGGACGCGTGCGCGCAACGTCTGGCCGCGAAGGTCGATGCCCGAGCCGTCGAAGCCGTAGATGGTCTCCGCGTACTGGTCCAGGCCCGTAAAGGTGGCGGTCAGCTGGAGAGCGCCGGGGGCGGGATCGCCATCGGACGCCACGAAGGTGAGCGTCGCCGCTCCGGGCGTCACGAATGCGCCGCTCGAGCCCCGCGTCGCGAGGTTCGTGAGGAGCGGATCGGAGACGTCATGAAGCCACCAACCGTCGGCGCAGGCGTCGAACGCGCTGGAGAAGCCGTCTCCCTCGACGGGCAGCGGCCAGCCGGGGGGAGCCGAGGCCGCCGGGTCGTCGTATCGCGCGAGCGCTGCTCTTATCGCGGCGCCGACCACCGACGGCGTCGCGTTCCAGTCGACCAGCAGCGCCGGGAAGGCACACCCTCCGGGGAACCACGCCCAGGCCGTCCAGCCGGCGCCGTGCGTGTCGGCGTAATCCACCAATTCCCGCACGGCATCGTCCGCGCAGGTCGTCGCGTCACCGAACTCCGTCACGATGACCGGATCGGTGGCGGTCAGCTTGCCCCAGTAGAGATCCCAGAAGCGCGAGCGGCGCTCATTCGCGACGCCGACGTACGGATGTGTGGCGTACGCGATGTTGTATCCGGCGACCCGATGATCAGGAACGCCGGAGAGGTCGTACGCCCAGCCGAGGCCGCCGATGAGAACGATGTTGTCGGCTCCCGCCGCCCTCACCGTATCGTACAGGTGCTGCATGCCGGCAGCTTCCCATCCGTCGCCTGTTTCGCCGCCGTCGAGCCACACGTTCCAGCTGACGTCGTGGGGCTCGTTGTAGAGCTCGAATATGACGCGGCCGTCTCCGGCATAACGGCTGGCCACCTCGGACCAGAACGTGACGGAATTGAGATCAGGCATCTTCTGCTGGCAGCCCTTCGCGGGCAGACACTGGCCGAGAGTACCGGCGTCAGACCAGTGCAGGTCGAGAATCACGTCCAT
>DATMZL010001215.1:0-2444 GCA_035607075.1 Polyangia bacterium | reverse complement strand
CCAGCTCGCCGACGAGACCGCGCTCGACGCGCTGGAGTTCGCCACGCTGCGAGAGGCGGCCTGCCGCCTCTGGATCTGCGCGCTGGCGCGCCCGATGCTCCGCCAGCGACGTCCGATCTGGGGCGCGCGCGCCGCGCGCCGGCAGGATCTCCCGCTCGCGCCGCTCGACGCCGAGTCGGCCTCCGAGCTGGCACGCCGCCTCCTGTTGCCGACCACGAATGTGCCGCCGACGGTGCTGGCGAAGCTGACCGCGCGAACCGAGGGTGTGCCGCTGCTCCTGATCGAGCTCGTGCGCGGTCTCAAGCGCGACGGGCTCCTGCGCCGATCGGAGAAGACCGACCTCTGGTTCCTGGCCACCGAGGCGCTGGAGAAACTGCCGGCGCTGCCGCTGGTCGAGTGGCTCGCCAGCGGCGAGACCGAGTCGCTGCCCGCGGATCTGCTGGGCCACGCGCGCCTCGCGTCGGTGCTGGGATCCGAGTTCGCGCCCGAGGAGCTGGAAGGCGTGATGCGCGTGCTCGAGCGCGAGGGTGCGCCGCTCGAGAGCCAGCTCGACGCCAACGTGGGCCTCGACCGGCTGGTGACGTCGGGACTGCTGGTCCGGCATCGCCAGCGGCTCGTCGGTTTTCGCCATGGGTTGCTGCGCGACGCGATCTATCGCACGCTGGCGGCGGAGCGCAGCCAGCAGATCCACCGCGCGGCACACGACTACTATCTCGCGGCCGACGGGATGTCCGACGAGGAGCGCCTGCCGCGCGTCGCGCTGCACGCGCAACGTGGGGGGCTTCGAGACGAGTCGGCGGGGATCTACCTCGATCTCGCGCGGCGCGCAGAGCGGCGGCATCACTACTTCGACGCCGAGATCCTGTTCGGAAACGCGGTCGACAATCTCTCCGACGAGCTGCGCGGATCGCAGGTCGAGGCAGCTCAGGGCCGCGGCCTGATGCGATTTCGCGTGGGTCGGCTCGACGACAGCTTGCAGGACCTGACGCGCGCGTGCGCGCTGGCGCGCGCCGTGGGCGACAAGCGCAAGGAGATGGAGCTGCTGCTGGACGAGAGCATGGTCCTCGACTGGGCGAGCGACTACGGCCGCTCCGCCGAGACCACCGAACGGGCGGGGAACCTCTACGAGCTCGAGCTGTCGGCCGGTGGACGGTCTGCCCTGCTCGAGGCGCGCCTCGCGTACGCGAAGGGGCGCGCGCTGCACCGGCGCGAGCGGGATGCCGAAGCGGCGCCGCTGTTCGAGCGCAGCGTCGGCCTGGCCGCCGATCTCGGCCCCGAAGCCTACGAGACGCTGATGCAGGCCAGCAACCTGCTCGGCTGGTCGTACGCGATGACCAGCCGCCACGACGACGCCGAGCGCACCTTCCGGCACAACATCGCGCTGTGCGAGGCGGCGGGCGACATGTTCAACCTCACCGTGGTGTTGCAGAACCGCGGCATCCTCTCGCTGCTCACCAAGCGGGTCGACCGGATGCTCGACGACTACCGGCGCATGATCGACATCGCGCGCGAGAACGGCCTGGGCCTGGCCGAGATGGCGGCGCAGAAGGACATCGGCGAGGTGTACTTGATGGTGGGCAAGCTGGCGAAGGCCGAGCCGGAGGTGCGCCGCGCCATCGAGGTCGGCCGCGCCGTCGCGGGCGCGCGCTCGCGCTGGGCGCTGGCGTCCACGTTGCTGCTCGCGCGTCTGCTGGTCTTTCAGGACCGGTTGGCCGAGGCGAGGACGCTGTCGCGCGAGATTCGCCAGCGACAGGCCGAGGCGCGATCCGAAGGGCTGACCGAGTGCGACTTCGGCCCGGGCGACGTCCTCATGCATCGCATGGTCGATCTGGCCTGCGACGGGGCGCCCGACGGGGCCGGCGCGGAGCCCGACGCCGGCTGGCGCAGCCTGCTCGAAGACGCGGCGAAGATCACCCAGCAGCCCCAGGACACCGTCGAGATGCTCGAGATCTGGGGGCTCGCCGCGCTACGCGCGGGCCGCAAGTCGGACGCGGTGGACCGCCTCCGCCAGGCGCTGCAGCTATCGGAACGCAGCGCCGACGTGGTGGCGGAGCGGGTGCGCGCCTCGCTCGCGCGCGCCGAGGACGCGTGAGATGCGCGCGAGCGCGTCGGCTCAGCTGTCGAAGAAGATGCTGTCGACGTAGAGCTTGATCGTGCCGCTGCCGGTGGTGTGGATCTGCACGCCGATCTTCGACCCGGAGACCGCGAAGTCGGACGGGATCGGAACCACGACGCTGGCCCACTCGCTGGGGAGCAGCTGCGACTGGAGATAGCCGAAGGAGCTCCAGCGATAGTTCTTGGCCGGACCGTCTTGCGCGAACGGCTGGACGTAGTCCCAGTTGCTGCCGGTCGGGATCTTGATGAAGAACGTCATGTTCTTGCCCGGCTTGACCAGCGAGCCCGGGTTGTCGAGCTGGACGAACGCATTGGCGGACTGGTTGGCG
>DATMZL010001313.1:0-4143 GCA_035607075.1 Polyangia bacterium | reverse complement strand
ACTCCAGACCATCTTCACCCTCATGCGCGATGGCCACTGGCGCACGCTGCGCGAGGTCGAAACCGCCACCGGGTTCCCGCAAGCCAGCATCAGCGCGCAACTGCGCCACCTACGAAAAGCGCGGTTCGGATCGTACCAACTGGAGAAGCGGCGACGCGGTGTCGAGACGCGTGGCCTCTACGAATATCGGTTACTGCCGCCCGTGTCCGATGACACGCAGCCGAGGTTGTTTGTATGAATCTCGGCCGGTGGTGGTGCTCCCGGTTTCACTGGTATCGCCGTGTGACCTCGGGCGGCAAACTCTCGGCCCTGGTGTGCGACGAATGTAACCGGCGCGTGCCCGTGAACCTGTCCGACCCGGTCAAGCGCAAGCGGCTGGTGGCGCAGCGGTCCATCGGCAAGCGCGTGGTGCAGATGCCGAAGAAGGCGCGCGGCTAGGATGGGGCGCCCGCGCTCGTTTCGCTGCCGGGGGTGCCATGCGGTCGTCACGCACTGGAAGCAGCACGACCGGACGTGTCCCCACTGCGGGAATCTGCTCGTGGAGTTCAAGATGCGGGAAGAACAGAAAATCGCCAAGGCGAAAGAGGACTTCGCGAAGGGGACAGGACGATGACGTGGACCGAGTGGAAGCAGCGACTGTTTGCCGCGTGGCAGGCTCTGCGTGGGCGCCCTTCGCACGTCACGTTGCCAGCCTCCACGCACTTCTTTCAACTCGGGATGCACAACTATGAAATAGAGCGGACCGAGTTGGTCACGCAACATCTAGAGGCGCAGCGCGACCTCTTGAAACTGGCCTCCAAAGCCGATCTGGTCGAAGCCGTGGTTGACCGCGACCGCCTCCTCGCCCAGATGGGGCGCGAACTGGCGGATGGGCGCATGGCGGGGCGTCAACTCAAAGAACTGCTCCGAGGCACCTTGCACGGCGCGTCGATGGGCGGGAAATTGCCGATGGCGATCGAGCAGATGCTCGTGGCGGCTGGGGCCCCATCCTCAGACCTGCGGCAGTTGCGGCAACAGATTGCCGAATACGCAGGCACTGAGGCGCCTATCCCGACGGTCGGGGGAAAGCCGACCCCCAAATGATTACCCTCTGCGTCACGACGTTCAATCGGCAGGATCTGCTCGTCGAGTGTCTCCGCTCAGCCGTCTCTGGGACCGTCGTGCCCGATCGGATCGTGCTTGTCGACCAATCGGGCCGAGAAGGATGGAGCGCCGTCCCGCCTGGCGTCTCAGTCGATGTGGTCTTTCTCGAGGAGAAGCGCGGCTGCGAAGCCTCGGCCATCAACTACTACCTCACCGAAGTGCCGGAAGACCGGATCATCGCCCACGACGACGTCGTGTTCGGCCCAGAGTCGATCGCGCAGTTCGTGGCGACCCCGGGCGACTTCGTGATTGACGCCAGCCAAGGCGTCCTGACCTACCGCGACGCCTGCGTCGAAGCCGTGGGCCTGTACGACACGACGCTCTCGCCCAACTACTTCCGCTACGTGGATGTCGATTATGAAGACCGGCTGGCGTTGGCCGGGATTGAGCCGGTCGTGGTCGATTGCGGCATCCGCCATGAACGGGACGGGACGATGCGCGGGATGGCGGACCTGACCGAGTACCATCGCCGCGTCGGGCTCGCGCATGACAACTACGTCGCCAAGTGGGGCCGCGACCTGACGCCGGGCGGCAGCACGATTGGCCGGTCGAATTGGCGCAAGACCGAGGCGTACACACGAGGACACCGCGCATGATGACCGACGCACAACGGGCCGAGGTCGCCAGCATCACCTGGTGGCACCGCATTGATGTGGGTGATGGCGAGTGCACGCCGGGTGGGTGTGGCGGGATGGGCAACCTGCGCGACTTGGACGTGCGCGGGCAGTCCGTCCTCGACATCGGCGCGTGGGATGGCTACTACAGCTTCGCTTGCGAGCAGATGGGAGCCGCTGACGTCCTGGCGACGGACAGTTATGTCTGGCAGGGCCAGAAACCGGGATGCAGTCAGGCCGGATTCTTGTGCGCGCGCCGGATACTTGGGTCAAACGTCCGTGACCAGGTGATTGACGTGATGGATCTGTCGCCCGAGGCGATTGGGGGGCCGTTCGACATCGTGTTGTGCTTGGGCATCCTCTACCACATGCGCCATCCGCTCCTCGCGCTGGAACGGGTCCGATCAGTGACGAGGTCCCGGCTGGTGCTGGAAACGCACTACACGCCGATTCCCGGGCCGCCGACCCTGCGCTTCTACGAGGACGACGAACTGCACGGCGACCCGACCAACTGGTTCGACCCAAACCCCACGGCCGTCCTCGCGCTCCTCCGATCCGCTGGGTTCGTCCGTCCGCGCATCCTGGCCGATAACGGCGACCGGTTACTGGTGCACGCCGATGTCTGACATTCGCGGCTGGCCGCATCACATTGAGAAGATTCTCGAACTCCTGCGCGTCACGCGTCCGAAGCAAGTTGTGGAAATCGGGACGTACTGCGGGGCCTCAGCGATCCCGATGGCCAAGGTGCTTGTCGAGTGGGAAGGACGCCTGTCCTGCGTCGACCCGTGGGAAGACGAGCAGATTGGGCAGGAGTTCCTGGCGAACCTCATTGAGCATGACGTTCCATTCATCAACGTGATACGCGCGCGGTCGGTCGATACGGCAGCGTGGTGGGCAGATACCGTCGACTTCCTCTACATCGACGGTGACCATAGCTATGACGGTGTGTTGTTGGACCTTCAGTCGTGGTGGCCACGCCTCACCTCGGGCGCTCTTCTGTGCGGCGACGACTACGATGATCCGATCTCCCCCGGTGTCGCGCTCGCCTGGAAGGACTTCGCCGCCACCGTGGGGTTGTCGCTGCAACTGTTTGCCACGCCGAACACCACCCCGCCAGGGATGAAACTCGTCTGGGGCGTGAAGCCATGAAGATTGCCTTGGGCGGGATGTTTCGCAATTCCACGCGGTACCTAGAGCGGTATTTCCGCCAAGTGAACGACTTGGCCGATGCACTCGGCCGCCGGCAGCATCGGCTCCGATTGGTCTTGGCCGAAGGGGATAGCACAGATACCACATGGGTCGAACTCGCGCAGCGCACCCGGATCTTCGATGCGGTTCTGGTGAAGCGCGACCACGGCCTACGTCATTGGGGCAGCGAAGATGTGCCGGACCGCTGGCGGGCGCTCTCCTGGGTCTGTAACGGCATCCTCGACCACGTGACCGCCGACATCGACGCCCTGGTCTACGTCGAGACCGACCTGATCTGGACGCCGGACACGATGCTGGCGCTCCTCGCGCATCTCGAGCAGGTGCCGGCCGTGGCCCCGATGTGCTTTGCCGGCGAGGCGTTTTACGACATCTGGGGGCACATCAAGGGGGGCATCAACTTCGGGCCGTTCCCGCCGTACCACGACGATCTGTTGCCGCCGCCAGCCCTCACCCAGGTCGATTCGGCCGGGTCGTGTCTCGTGCTGCGCGGCGAGGTCGCCCGCTGCGTGCGGTACGGGCCCGATGACCTCGTGCGCGGGTTGGGGCGGTCCATCTATCAGCAGGGGTACTCGCTCTGGGTCGATCCGGCCCTGCGCGTGGATCACCCCCTCTAGGAGTTATGAACGCCTACGTCGCTGTCGATCCGCCCCGCCTCGGTCAAGCGTTGCATCGCGTCGCGCGCGCCTTGGCGACCTACGCCCCGCCCGAGGTGCAGATTGTCGAGTCCCCGGACGACGCGGACCTCGTCGTCTGTCACCTCATCGGGTGGGCGCATTGGGAGGATCTGCGGTCGCGGATGCGGGGCGATCAACGCTACGCGGTCGTTCAGTACTGCTTACGTACGACTGAGCGTCCTAACGCAGATAACTGGTGGTGGCCATGGGCCAACGCCGATGTCGTGTGGAGTTATTACGATCTGACGCGCCTAATGGTAGGAAACTTCTACCACGCCCCGCTCGGCATCGACCCGGCGTTTGTGCCCTGCGGCTGCGGCAAACCGTATCTCGTCGGCACGTCCGGTTACGTCGATGGCATGGAAGCCATCAGCGAGTGGAGCGATGTCTGTCAGGCCACCGGTCGGGCTCAATTCCATCTCGGTCCCCATCTCGGCTTGCCCGGTTCGGTGACCTACGCCAATGGCCTGACCGATGCCCAGCTCGCCAAAGCGTGGGGGACG
>DATMZL010000958.1:0-2989 GCA_035607075.1 Polyangia bacterium | reverse complement strand
AGCAGATGCGGTTCCCTATCGCGACGGGCGCGGCGGGATCCGCCGGCACTGGCGGCAAGGGCGGCTCGATGGGCGCCGGCGGCACGGGCGGTGGCGGCGGCGGTGTGACCGGTTCGGGCATCGCGGGCACGACCGGTTCGGGAACGGGCGGCGCGACGGGCGGAAGCAGCGGCGGTGACGCCGTGACCGGAATCGGCGGCACGGGACCGGGAACGGGCGGCATGCAGGGCGGGCTCGGCGAGGGCGGCACGACGGCCGGTACGACCGGCGGCCCGGTCGGGAGCGGCGGCGGCCCGGAGCCCGATCCCGTCGGCGTCAGCAACGGCGGCGGTTGCGGCTGCGCCACCGGCGGCTCCGGCGCCGGCACGCTCGCGCTCGCGCTCGCAGCCGTGTGCGGCCTGGCGCTGTCGCGGCGGCGGCGATCCCGGCGTTAACGCGCGGTCGTCAGGTCAGGTCCGCTTCGCTTCAGCCGCGGCCACGACAATCGGATCGGCCAGAATGAGCGGCTTCTCGCTCGCGCGCAGGTGGCAGGAGACGGGCGGATCGCGATGCGACGGCGACCGCCTGGCCGGATCGATCTCCATCGTCGCGTGACCGATCGCGACGATCTCGTCGCCCGGCACGAGGATGGTCTCGAACCAACGGAAATGCTTGTCCCACCCGAAGAAGCCCTCGCGCGACACGTTCGCGCGCACGAGGGCCTCGCGCACCGCCGTGGGCAGATCGTTCCCGCCGTCCTGAAACGGGGCCAGGATCAACTCGAAGGGGCCGTGCAGTACAGCTTCGCCGGTCTCGTCGGCGACCACGAACGTCGGAACGTCATCCTCCTCGACAACCGTCTTCCACGCCTTCTCGACATCGTCGTCTTCGCCTGCGCCTACGTGAACGTCGACGGTCAGGCGGAAGCCGATGCACTCGTTGTACGAGATCGGAGACGTCCGCAACGCCTCGCGCGCGACCAGGCGCCCCTTGATGCGGACCCTGGTGCCGTCCTTGATGGCGGCGATCGCCGTTTCGGGCACCTCCGTCAGCCGGAGCCGCGCCATTGTCGTCTTCTCGTGCCCGGACACCAGCTGGGCGATCAGCGCGACCACGAACAGACCACCCAGGACGAGCAGCGTCTCCATCAACCGACGCTGATCCGCGCTATCGGGCGAATCTGCGCCTCGGGCGCCAGCTCCTGGAACGACAGCACGGCGAGGCCGGGGTGCTCGAGCTCGACGAGACGGCGCACGTAGCGGCGGATCTCGACGCCCGTCAGAAGCACCGCGCCGTTCGAGCCTTCCGGGCCCAGCGCGCGCCCGACAGCCGCGATGATGTCGCGCGAGATCTGCGGTTCCAGCGCGAGGTAGCTGCCGGCCGTCGTCTTCTGGATCGCGTCGCGGATGGCGTCCTCGATCATCGGATCCAGCAGGTACGCCGCCAGCACGCCCGCGTCGCCCGCGTGCTTGTAGGTGATGGCGCGCTTCAGCGCGACGCGCACGTGCTCGGTCAGCGCGACGGGATCGCGCTCCTGCGGCGCCCACTCGGCCAGCGCGCCCAAAATGTCGCGCAGGTTTCGCAGCGAGATCCCCTCCTCGACCAGGCGGCGCAACACGTCGGTCAGCAACACCGGCGAGATCAGCTTCGGCACCACCTCGCGCACCAGCGCGGGGTGCGTCCGCTCCAGCGCGTCGAGCAGCGCCTGCGTCTCTTCCAGCCCGAACAGCTCGTGACCGTAGCGGCGCACCAGCGCGAGCACCGCGTCGCCGAGGCGCGCCCCCGCTTCGGCCCAGTCCTCACGCGAGATGTCGCCGCGGCCCAGCGGCACCTCGTTCAGGCGGATCACGAACGCGGTCGGCGCCAGCCCCGACACACCCGGCCGCAGGCGCACGACGGGCAACGACAGCCCCAGCTCGGCGAACAGGCGCTCGCGCACGCGCGGCACCACGTCGGTCACGAACGATCCGGCGTCGCCGGGCGCGCGCGGGCCGAGCAACGCGCCCAGCTCGTCCGCGACCTCGACAGCGATCGGCGTCAACACCGGCGCGGGCGCGATCTCGCCGGCGCGTGCCGCCTGCGCGCGCGCCGCAGCGCCACCGGTCGCCCCCGCACCGGCTGCGTCCGCCGCCGCGTCGCTCGCACCCGCGGGCGTGCGCAGAAGCCGCCACGCGATGAGACCCAGCAACGCGGCCAGCGTCAGGAACGGAACACCCGGCAGCCCTGGAACCGCCGCCAGCACCACCAGCAGACCCGCGGCGATCGCGATCGCCTTCGGCTGCGCCATCACCTGCATCCCGATGTCGCGCCCGAGGTGGCCGCCCTCCTCTTCCGAGGCGACGCGCGTGACGATGATGCCCGCCGACGTCGAGATCACCAGCGCCGGAATCTGCGACACCAGCCCCTCGCCGATGGTCAGCACGGTGTACGTCTTCGCGGCTGTCGCGACGTCCATCCCGCGCTGCAGGACGCCGATCACCAGCCCGCCCACGATGTTGACGGCCAGCACGACGATGCCCGCGATCGCGTCGCCCTTCACGAACTTCATCGCGCCGTCCATCGATCCGAACAGCTGCGACTCTCGCGCCAGCGCGCCGCGCCGCCGGCGCGCCTCGTTGTGGTCGATGTGCCCGGCGCGCAGCTCGGCGTCGAACGACATCTGCTTGCCGGGCATCGCGTCCAGCGTGAAGCGCGCCGCCACCTCGGCGACGCGTTCGGAACCCTTCGAGATGACGATGAACTGGATCATCGTCAGGATCAGGAACACGACGGCGCCGACCACCAGGTTGCCCGCGACGACGAAGTTGCCGAACGCGCGGATCACCTCGCCCGCGTCGGCGCGCAGCAGGATGAGGCGCGTCGCCGACACTTCCAGCGCCAACCGAAACAGCGTGGTCAACAGCAACAGCGTGGGGAACGTCGCGATCTTCAACGCGTCGCTGACGTAGATCGCGACCAGCAGCAGAACCACCCCGGTCGCGATGTTCACCGAGATCAAAAGGTCCAGCAG
>DATMZL010001002.1:0-2712 GCA_035607075.1 Polyangia bacterium | reverse complement strand
GTGCACCTGTTCGTCGAAGATCATCAAGCTCTCACCCGTGAACGCGCCGAAGAAAGGCTGTCGGACGGCCTCGACCTCGTGATCGGCCCACGGCCCGGCGTCGAGCAGGCCGGCGACGCTGCGCCTGTCCGTGAAGTCCACCGCGGGCACCGTCAACTCCACGAACGCGCCCAGCGCCTTCGCGAGCGCCGCCCCCGCCGCGCCCATCCCGATGTTGACCAGCTCCTGCAGCGCGTCGAGCTTCTCTCCGGACAGTGCGGGCGCCGTCATACGAGCCCCGCGCGCCTGAGGATCTCGGTCAACTCGGCGGGCTTGAAGGTTTTTCTGACGAAGCCGATCGCCCCGAGCTGCATCACGCGCTCGGAAGCCAGCGACTGCGCGTCGGCGGATACGACTATTGTGGGGGGCACCCCGCCCGAGTCGTTCAGCGCCTTTAGCACCTGGTAACCGTCCCTCTCCGGCATCGTCAGATCCAGGAGCATGAGATCGACGTGACTCGTCGCGAGGCAGCGGAGCGCCTCGTTACCGTCGGCCGCCTCGACCACGTCGGTCAACAGCTCGGGCGGCAAGGACTTTCGGAGCATGACTCGCGCCAACCTCGAGTCATCCACAATGAGCACGCGCATGCGTGTCGCTTCCTCCGTGGAGTGCATCGGTTGCCGCGCGTCAGCGCTTGAACCGGGCGCGTCGGAAGATCGCAGCGCCACGAAGGCGACGCTGGGCGCGTACCGGACACCGGACCTGGCCGGGCGTTCAACGTCGCCGCAAGCGGGCTGCGCGGGCGATCGCGAGGCGCGCGCGCGCCGCTTGCGCCAGCGCCGGCAAGTCGAGGGCGCGGGCCGACGCCGCCGTCCTGTCGAGCAAGCGCAATGCCGTCGCCGCGTCGGCCGGGTTGCCGCCGTCCACGAGCGCGCTCGCGTGCGCGAGCGCCGCCCACAGCCGCCACGGTCGCGGCCCGGCGCGGCGGCTGCCGCGGAACGACAGCCTGGTCAGGCGCTGGCGCTCGGCCTCCCGCCCGAGACCGCGCGCGGCGCGGGCGGCGTGATACCGAACGTCCCCCCAGTCGGCGAAATCGCGGCAGACGCGCAGCCAGGCGTGCGCCGCCAGCCGGCGATAGACGATCGCCAGCCGCGCGCCGTCGCGGCACGCGATCGCGAGGTCCGTCAGGTTCACCAGCGCCGGCAACAGATCGCGGTCGGCGGGCAGTGTCGCGACGTCGATCGCGTCAAGCACCCGGCGTGCACCCCGCACATCGTCGAGGTGCAACCGCGCCACGCCCACGACGAGCCGGCTGGGGCGCGCAAGCGCGCCGCGCGTGGAGGCTCGCGACGCGAGCGCGGCGGCCCATCGAAGCATCGACCGGCGCGGCTTGCCGACGACCTCCAGGGCCAGGTTCAATGCGTGCGTCGCGACCATCGCGTCGGCGATCGTGCCGAGGGCGCGGCGACCGGCCGGCAGTGCGCGCGCGAGCAAACGCGCGGCGCCCATCACGCAACCCGCCTGGAAGCGGCGCGCGGCCTCGAGCAGCGTCGCGAACCAGAGGTGGCCGGGATGCCCGATCGTCGCGGCCAGGCGCTGGTGTTGCCGCGCGAGCCGTTCCAGCTCCGCAGTTCGACCGAGCGCGAACAGATTCTCCGCGCAGGCGAGCAACGCATCGAGGAGGCGCAACGGATCGCCGAGCCGCCGCGCAGCGTTCAGCAGACGTCGAGCGGCCTGCAGTCCTTCCACGCGCGCCGCGTCCGCGTCCGGCGCCGCGCCGGTGGATACGCGAGGCGAGGCCGAACTCGCGGCCGACAGCGGCGGGGACGCGCCGTCGGTCCAGCCGCCCGGCGCCTGGTGGCGCTCGGCGACGGACGCGGTGTCAGCGCGCCATCGAAATCCCTTTCCGCGCACTGTGACGATGTACGCGTGCGGCAGCTCGGGATCCTCCAGCGCGCGCCGCGCGTGCATGATCGCCTGGCCGATCGCCGCGTCGCTGACGACCGTTCCTTGCCACGGACCCGCGATGAGATCGCGTCGCGTCACCAGGCGGCCGCCGCTTCTCACCAGGAACAGGATGGTGTCCAGCACGAGACGCCGGACGGGGACGACCTGTCCGCGGCGGCGGAGCTCGAAGCGATCCTCGTCGGCCTCGAAACCTCCGAAGCGCGCGATCATCGCGGGCACGCCCCCGCCGTCACGGCAGCGCGATCGCCGTCGGTGACAGGACCCGATCGCTCGTCACATCGACGCCGAGCTGACCGTCGCGGTTGCTTCCCCAGCACCTGACGCTGCCGTCCGCGGACGTCGCGCAGCTGTGGTCCCGCCCCAGCATCAACCTTTCGGGGATGAACTCCTCGCCAAACGCGAGCGCCGCCGACGGCGCCAGCAGCGACACGGTATCCCCGGTGCCGAGCTGCCCCGAGTCGTTCTCGCCCCAGCACGTCACTTCCCGCGACGCGAGCAGCGCGCAGGCGTGCGCCCCGCCGCCTGCCGACTGGCCGCGCGCGCCGACCGCCACCGCGGGCGCCGGAAGCGCGACAACGTTCGCAGCGCCCGTCTCCTCGGGCAGACATGAACGGGGCGCGCTGGTCATTCCCATACCGAGCTCGCCGGACCAGTTGTCGCCCCAGCACGCCATCGCGCCGTCGTCGCCCAGCACGCAGATGAACTGGAATCCGCCGGCCGCCGCCACCGCCTTGCGCGTCGCGCCCGTCGCGGTCTTTCCGAGGT
>DATMZL010001236.1:0-3354 GCA_035607075.1 Polyangia bacterium | reverse complement strand
CGGCGATTCAGACGCCGACGCCGCCGCCACCGCCCGCCCCGCGGGCCGCCCCGCCCAGCGCGCCGGCGACGCACGGTCCTTCGGCCGCGGTCCGCGTACCGCCTGCGCAGGGCCGCCCGGCTTCACGCAAGCGCGCGACCGCAACGTCGGACACGACGTCGCCGACCGAAGCCTGGGTCGACCCGTTCACGCAGTAATGGGCTTCGCCCTCAGGCGAAGCCTTTGCCGGCCAGATAGATCTCGATGCTCGCCGTGCGCGAGCTCTCGGGTTTCAGGACGCGCACGTCCGAGAAGCGCGCGGCCATCCGCTTGCGAAGCGCATCCACGTCCGGACCCTGGAAGATCTTGCCGACGAACGCGCCGCCCGGCGCCAGCAGCCGCTCCGCGCGCGTCAGCGCCTCGTCGAACAGCGACGCCGACCGCGCCTGATCCGTCGCGCGCGTGCCCGTCGTGTTGGGCGCCATGTCCGAAAGCACGACGTCGAACGCTGCCAGCGTCCCCAGCAGCTCGGCGTCCGGCGTCGCGAAGATGTCGCCGTGAAGCACGCGCGCGCCCGCGATCGGCTTTGGCAGCGGGTCGCGGTCGATCCCGACGACCGCGCCGTGCGGGCCCACTGCCTGCAACGCGTACTGCATCCACGATCCGGGACGGCAGCCGAGGTCCAGCACGCGGTCGCCCCTCCGCATCAGGCGCAGCCGCCTGTCGATCTCCTCCAGCTTGTAGACCGAACGCGCTGCGAACCCCGCGCCGCGCGCCTTCTTGAAGAAGGCGTCGTGGCGCCCGCGCCGATCCCCGAGCTTCGACAGAGGCGGTTACTTCTTGGCGGGCTTCGCGGCCTTGTCGCCGCCGCCGCCGCCCGTGCCCTTCTTCGACGCCTTCATCGGGTTCTTCGACTCGACCTCTTTGATCGCGCGCGGGACGATGTACTTCTTCACGTCCTTCACGCTGCCCTTGATCAGCACCAGGCCGTTCGCCGGCCCGGGGATGGCGCCCTTCACGAGCACCAGGTCCTTGTCCTCGAAGACCTTCACGACCACCAGGTCGGACGCGGTGTTCTTGACGTTGCCCATCAGGCCCGACATCCGCTTGCCCTTGTGGACGCGGCCGGGCGTGAGACGGCAGCCGATCGAACCGCCGTGGCGGAAGAACTCGTGCGTACCGTGCGTGTCCGTGTCGCCGGCCATCCGGTGGCGCTTCATGACGCCCTGGTAGCCCTTGCCCTTGGTCGTCCCGGTCACGTCGACGACGTCGCCGACCTTGAACACCTCGGCCGCGCGCAGGACCTTGCCGACCTCGTACTTCTCGAGGTCCTTCGGGTCGAGGCGCACCTCGCGCAGGTGGCGCTGCGGCTTCTCGATGCTGTTCTTCGTGAAGTAGCCGGCGCGCGGGCGGTTCAGCTGGCGAACCGTCTCGTCTTCGAACCCGAGCTGCAGGGCCGAGTACCCGTGCTTGTCAGGCGTCCGCTTGCCAACGACGACACACGGACCAACGGTGACAGCGGTGACCCCCAGGGCCGTTCCGTCGTCGTGGAACACCTGGGTCATCCCGATCTTGCGGCCCAACAGGCCCATCTTTAGAGACATCGCGCGCAAACCTCCGAAAGCGGGCGTTTATAGTGCGCCAGTCGACACGTGTCAAACACCTCCTGCTGAAGCAGAAAAACCTTTGACAACGAAGGGGTAGCAAGCGGGAATCGAGCCTCGTGAATCAGCCGGCTCCCGCCGCCCCTCCCGGCCAGCAGCGTGTCGGTCGCATCGACGCCATCGACTGGCTGCGCGGCCTGGCGGTCGTGCTGATGATCGAGACGCACCTCTTCGGCTACTGGACCAGCCCCGCGGCCCGGGCGACCACGCTGTTCCAGGAGACACGCTGGCCGGGCGGGCTTCCCTTCCGGATGTTCCTGCTGCTCGCGGGCGTGTCGATGGCGATCAAGTTCGAGGGCCAGCTCGCGCGCGGCGCCGAGCGCAGCGCGATGGTGCGCGGCGGCGTCAAGCGCGGCTTCGAGGTCCTCGTCCTCGCCTATCTTTTCAGGCTGCAGGAGTACGTGTTCAGTTTCTTCTGGGACTGGCACGACCTGCTGCGCGTCGACATCCTGAACACCATCGGCGCGTCGATGATGATCGCGGCGCCGCTGTGCGCGCCACGCCGCGGCCGCCCGCAATACGCTGTCACGCTGGCGTTCGCCGCCGTGATCATCGCGGTCGGGCCGATCATCGGCCCGGGGAACCATCTTCCCACCTGGCTGCCCAGGCACCTGGCTGCTTACATCGCCGGGCACGACCAGATGGCGGCGTTCCCGCTGATTCCGCCGATGGCGTGGACGCTTGTCGGCATCGCGATCGGGCACTGGCTGGTGCGGCAAAATACCGACCCGCGCCGGCTGACGCGGGCGTTCGTCATCTGCGCCGTCGTCGGTGGGGCGATGGTCGCGGCGGTGAAGCTGCAGCGCCGGATCGATCCGTACCTCATCCGCTACGCGTCGGACCTCGCGCAGCAGATGGGGCCGGACACGTTCCTCTATCGCCTGGGATGGATCGGCGTGCTCGCGCTGCCGGCCCACGTCGCCGTGCGCCTGTGGCCGCCGCCGCGGTTCTCGATGATGCGCGTGTTCGGGCAGACCTCGCTTCTCGTCTACTGGGTGCACGTCGAGCTGGTGTACGGCCTGTTGTTCAAGCGTCTGGCCAACCGACTGAGCATGGCCCAAGCGACGGTGGCGTTCGTATTAATGACCGCGGCGATGCTGGGACTCGCGGTTCTGAGACTGAAATACTGGCGCGGCTTGAAGCCCGCGCTGCAGGGTCTACGTCGTCGCCTGGGCCTGGGCAAGAAAGACCCCGACGGGAATTTGCCCTCGTCGCGTCCTCCTCTATAACTCTTGAGATGGTGATGCGTCTTCTTCACCGGGCCGCGCTGCTTGCGACGACGGGGGCGATCGTCGTCGCGCTGGCGGGCGGCGCGACACCTGCGCACGCGCGCGCGGCGCACAAGCACGCCAAGGCGAGCGCACGGAACGCGAAGAAAAAGAAGCCCACCGAGCGGCTGGTTCCAGCGACCGTGCGTGGACAGCCAAACGTCCAGGCGCGTGCGGCGCTGGTGATCGACGAGAGCGGCACGCAGATCTTCGCGCACAACGCTGACACGGAACGCCCGATCGCTTCGATCTCGAAGCTGGCGGCGGTGCTGACGGTGATGGACAGGGGGCTGGAGCTGGAAGGGCTGTCGACGATCACCAAGACCGACGCCGAGGTGGCGAAGGGCGGCGCGAAGTCGCGGCTGCTCGAGGGGATGACGCTGTCCAACCGCGATCTGCTGCACGCGGCGATGCTGGGGTCGGACAACCGTGCGATCCCGGCG
>DATMZL010001231.1:0-2232 GCA_035607075.1 Polyangia bacterium | reverse complement strand
CCGTCGCCCCCATCGCGGTCAGGATGCGCACGCCTTCGGTGTGTAGCTGATCGCGCGCGGTGAGGTACCGGCGAACGCGCTCCGTATCGCGCTCCCACTGTTCTTCCAGCGCGGCGAGGTTCTGCCGGCGCACCTCCAGGAGCGCGCTCGCCGGCGCGGTGACCGCCAGCTCCTCGACCTCGCGGCGCAACGTCATGATGCGGTCCCGCAGCGCGAGCAGCGGATCGTGGGCGCGCGCGAGCTCGTCGGACAGCTTGCGCAGGCGCGTGAGCACCGCGTTGCGCGCCCCGACCAGGACGGTAGCGTCGAGCGGACCGTGCAGGTCGTCCGGGCTGCGCACACGATTGAGGACCGCGTAGGCGCGGCGCCGGCTCTCCAGGTAGTCCGCGAGGTCGCTCGCCAGGCGCACCGTGCGCTGCTCGCGTTCGATCAGGATCTGCTCGATCGCCGCGAGCATCGCGGCTTGGTCCTGGGGTGTGCGGCCCAGCGTGCCGTGCGCCAGCAGCTCCTGCTCCCAGTCCGCGTGCCGCTTCTCCAGCGCGCCGAGCCCCGTCCACTCCTCCCAGACCAGACGCGCGAGGCTGGTCATGTCGTCAGTGAAGGACTGCGACAGCGGCTCCATCGAGCCGACGAAGAACAGGTTCAACTGCGCGTTGTCGGGCAGGCCCGAGTTCGGGACCGCCGGGATCAAGCTCGCCTGCAGGACGGTGGTGATGCCGCTGTTCGGCTTCTCGAAGCCCAGCGCGGTCACCAGGTGCAGCCGGTGCTCGAAGTTCGTCTCGGCCTCGACCGAGCCGCGCATCGCCAGGCTGCGCAGCAGCGGCGCCTGATCGCGCTTGAAGAAGAAGCCGGTGCGCCCCGCCGTCAGGTCGCCGACGAAGCCGGCGGGCTCGCCGATCGATCGCTTCAGCGCCGCCTCGAAGAACGCGTCCAGTCCCAGCGGCTGCACCAGCTGGTTCAGCCAACCCTCGCGCAGCGACAGCTCCACCGCCCGATCGGGCTGGACGGTGGTCGGATTGATCTGGTCGGCCAGCCCGGCAGCGGTTTCGAAGCCGAGCGCGCGCGCCGCCAGACCGCCGCGCACATACGGGTGCCAGTGCACGCCGAGATCGCGAAACGCGCCGTAATAGCGGAGCTCGAAGTCTTTGCCCCGCCGCATGATCGACCCCGAGTGAACCAGCGCGCCGACGTCGAAGAAGGCGCCGGTCGCCAGCGCGGTGGCGGCGATCGGGACGGCGGCGCGGGCGACGTTGTGCTTGGTGTGGTCCCAGCCAGCTTCCGTCTCGGGAAAGAACGGCTGCTGGGCCAGCAGCAGCACGGAGAGGTCGGCGATCTCGCGCGCCGAGAAGTTCGACAGCAGCGACGACGCGACCTCGGAGCTCTTTCCGAGGCCGTTGAACTCCTCCAGCGTCGCGACCGGCTGCAGGCGCAGGTCCACCAGCGACACCGAGTCGGGCGTGACCGTGTAGATGCGGTTGGCGCGAACGGAATCCACCCGCGTCATCTGCGAGACGAGCGGCTTGTAGATCGGGTACGCGATGTAGAACGGCAGCAGCGACAGCTTGTAGCTGGTCGTGTCGTTCAGCTCGCGCGGCTTGCCGACGAACCGATCGATCTCCGCTTCGAAGTGAAACAGCTCCAGCGTTTCGAGGAGGTGGAAGAATTCCCGGTAGCCGTTCGTGACGATGCGATCGAAGACGGCCGGCAGCTGGGCGAAGACGACGTTGAGATCGATCTCGGTGGCGCGTCGCGACTGCGATTGCGCGGCGGCGGGTCGGGCGGCCGACACCACGAGCACAGCCGCCAGCAGGCCGGCCGCAGTCGATCTGCGTATCACGCGGTCATTTTAGGCCGAAACCGCAATCTCCGCGCGGGTGTACAGACGGCGTCGGGGTGTTTGGCGGTGCTTTGGCGCGTCAATCGACGGCGCCCGCGCGCGCGAGGTACAGCACGCCAAGCGCGAGGAACACGACGCCGGCGATGCGCCGCAGCCAGAGCGGCGGCACGACGCGCGTCACGGCCGATCCCGCCAACACGGCGATCGCGGACGTCGCGACCAGCGCCAGCGCCGAGCCGGCGAACACGGCCCACTTGGCGCGCGCGTTCGCCGACAGCGTAAGGGTAGCGAGCTGCGTCTTGTCGCCCAGCTCGGCGACGAAGATTGCCCCGAAGGTCGTGGCCAGTGTCTTCCAGTCCATGCCGGAACTATAGATCCGGCACGGCGTTCCGCTG
>DATMZL010000457.1:0-4225 GCA_035607075.1 Polyangia bacterium | reverse complement strand
CGCGCGCCTTCTGATCGCCGTCGATCGTGTCGGTGTCGAGCTTGAGGACCGTACGCGTCGCGATCGTCATCGCGGCCGCGTCGACCTTGGCGACCTCCCCGCCCGCATCGGCCGACGTGAACCGGGTGACGTAGACATTCTTGCCGTCGTCCGACACCGCGATACCGCGCGGCTTCGGGCCGACCGCGACCTCGCCCCGGATTTCGCCCGTCTTGGGATCGAGCTTGAGCAGCTTCCCGACGGCCATCAGGCTGATGTAGGCGGCGTCACCCGTGGGGCTCATCGCCACGCCGACTGGCTGCGAGGCGTACGGCAACCGGAACCCACGCTCGACCGTCCATTTGTCCGGGTCGACCACCGCGACGGCGTAGTCGTCCTGGTGCACGACCCACAGCTTCCCCTCGGGCGTCAGCGCAAGCGACTCCGGCTTTCGATACACCGCCAGCTCGCCGAGCTTCACCAGATTGTCGGGATCGATCGCCGTGATCGTGTCGTTGTCCTGGTTGACCGAGAAAACGCGGTTCCGGACGGCGTCGTAAACGATCGAAGTCGATGATGTCGGACGCCGCGCCGTCAGCGGGTAGTAGACGAGGTGGCGGAAGAACGCGCTCGCCGAATCGCCGGTCGCGTCGGTCGCGAACACCTGGATGCTGTAGAGACCGGGCGCCGTGAACGTGTGCGACATCTGGGCGCCGCCCGCCTGAACGTCGGCGGTCTCGCCGAACTGCCATTCGTAGGTGATCGCGCCGTTACCGCCGCTGATGGTCGCCGTGAAGGCGTGCGCTTCGCCGACGACGGACGGGCCGGCGTGCGTCACGTCGACTGTCAGCGCAGCCGCGGGCGCCGCGAACAGTAACGCTCCCACAAGGACGACGCGCGAGACCAACACGACTTTTATTGCGTCGTGAACGTCGACTTCCATTCGGTCGCCAGCGTGTTTCCGACGTAGTCCGCGATGCCGCCCTTGGGCAGCACGACCTCGTAGGTGGTGCCGGGCTGAAGGTCCTGGTCTGGGTCGAAGTTCACGACGCTCATCCGCACGCCGTATCGACCCGGCAGCGCCTGGCCGCCCACCGGGCGAACGATGAAGCTGGCGCCGTTGACCGTCGCCAGCTCGATGTTGTCCGAGAACGTGACGCCGACGCGCGACTTCGTGGAGACGCCCGTCGACGAATTACCCGGGATCACCGTGTCCACGACCGGCGGCGACGTGTCGGGCGCGGTCTGGTGCACGGCGATCACCCAACCGCGGTACGGCGACTGGTCGTCGGTCAGAGCCACCAGGTTCGCGAACGGCAGCACGAACTGGTCGTCGTTGTACGTCGTGTCCAACCGCCCGTAGATGCGGTTGACCACCTTCATGCTCTTCGGATCGGCGAACGTGATCTTCGAACAGCCGGGCAAGTTCCCGATCTCTTGCCGCGCGTGCCCGATGAACAGGTAGTCGTCGCTGAACACCGAGTACTCGGCGTATTCGTTGTTCATCGTCGCGATGGGCGACGTCCCCGTGCCGATGTTCTTTGGATTCGTCAGCACGTCCCAGACGCGGATCGGACCGAGCATGACGGCGTAGTGGCGATGGAACTGGGTGATGTAGGACTTGGTGGTGGTCGTCAGCGACGCGAGCCGCGTCGGCTTCGTCGGATCGCTGATGTCCAGCGTCGCGATACCGCTGCTCTCCTTCGGCGTCATGACGACAAGGACGTTGCCGATCGCGTCGACCGGTCCGGCGCTGACGCCGCCGTAGCTCGAGGTCGCGACCTCGGTGACGATCTTGAGGTTCGCCGGATCGGTCGCGTCGACGACCTTGATGCCGTTGTTGGTGGCGCCGACGTAGATGTACTGGCCTTGCCAGGACACGCCCCAGACCGCCTCGGTGTAGTCGCCGTAATTGATGCCGGAGATCTTCAACTGCCCGAGGTGTTTCGGTGCGGTGACGCTGGTGACGTCCCAGGTGTCGATGCCCGTGCCGCCGAGCGTCGCCATGTAGAACGTGTTGCCGGAGCGGGCGAACGAGATCGTGTGCGACTCGGCTTCGCCGCCGACGCGGCGGTTCGGCGTGCTCATCTTCGAGAGCTGCTTCGGCGACGTCGCGTTCGACACGTCGTAGAAGAAGAAGTCTTCGTTCCCGGCGACCATCAAGTAGCCGTTGAACACAGCGGGCTGATTGAGGTGCGTCCCACCGAGCAACGTGGGGGAAATGAGTCCCTGCTGCCACTGCGCCTTCTGCAAGTTCGTCGTCGACGCCGGCTGGGTCGTGTTCTGGATCTTTCCTTCCGCCTTCTGAAAGGTCACCATCCCGCCGGCGCCGGTCGTTCCGGCGGTACCGGTCGATCCAGCATTACCCGTCGTTCCGGCGGCCCCCGTCGTACCACCGCGTCCGGCGCTGCCGGTCGTTCCTCCCGAGCCGCCTCTTCCCGCGCTGCCTGTTGAACCAGATTGGCCGCCCGCGCCGGTGCCAGCGGCGCCACCTGCACCGGTGGTGCCGCCGCGACCGCTGGTGCCGCCGCTTCCACTCGTGCCGCCCGAGCCGTCGCCGCCTGCACCCGCGCTCCCCGTCGACCCACCGGTCCCCGCCGATCCGGTGGTCGACGCCCCCCCAACGCCACCGCCCGAACCGGTGCTGCCATTACCGGCCGCTCCGTTGCCAGCAAGGCCGCTGCCGGTGCCCGCGGATCCGGCGGTCGCCGCACCTCCGGTGCCGCCGTTGTCCGTTTCACCGCTTCCCGCGCACCCGCCAAACAGCACGAGTAGCGACGCAGCAACGAAGCAAGAACCAGAGATCCTCTTTCCGGAAGTATTTCCGATCGGCATGGCGGTGCGCTCCTGTCAGGTGGGTACGCTCTGCTGGGCCTGTCGCGAGCGCGCGATTTGTGTCAAAGAAAGTGAACGTCGTCGCCGCCGCGGAACGGAAAACGATTCCGGCGTCCGGCCGAGCGAACCCGCCAGACGAGGAGGAAGACGATCCAAGAAACGGCGGAGAGGCTCACGTGCCCGTCGCTCACTGCGCAGCTGCACCCGGACGTGTCGGATCCGCCAGTGCCGCTACCAGCGGCCCCTGTTGTTCCCGCGTGACCGGACGTGCCGGCGGTGCCCGTCGTTCCCGCAGCGCCGCTCGTGCCCGCTGTACCCGTCGTTCCGGCGACGCCCGTGGTTCCGGCTGCTCCCGTCGTGCCCGCAGCGCCCGTCGCTCCGCCGCTTCCGATCGTCCCGCCCACGCCGGTGGCGCCTGCCGCGCCCGTCGTCCCGGCCGCACCACCCTTTCCGCCGCTGGCCGTCGTACCACCCCGCCCGGCGTTTCCCGCCATCCCACCC
Source organism: Polyangia bacterium (assembly GCA_035607075.1). Lineage (GTDB taxonomy): Bacteria > Myxococcota_A > Polyangia > Fen-1088 > Fen-1088 > JADGRB01. The sequence goes on along the minus strand of DATMZL010000457.1, from coordinate 910 downwards.
GCGCCACCGCCGCCGCCGGCGCTTCCGCCGCGCCCTCCGGCACCGCCCATTCCGCCACCGTCCACCGCGCCATCCATGCCGCCGCCGTCGGGCACGCCGCCGTCGGGGTTCGGCATGATCGTCCCGCCGTTGTTGATGGACGGCGTTGGCGCCGGCACGGTGCCGCTCTTGCTGATCTTCATCGCGTACGCGATCGCCGTGTACGGCTGCGCGCTCGGCAGTGTCACGTGCAGGCCGCTGGCGTCCTGCGAGAACGTCAGACTGCTCGCCTGGCCGCCGATCGAACCGAACAGGAAGACCTTACCGGTGCCGACGTTGAAGCGCGTCGGCGTCACCGACGCGAGCGTGATCTGCTTTCCGTTGCCCGGCCAGCCGAGCAGGATCGCGTACACGGCGTCGCCGTCCTTCGACGCCGTGTAACGGACGTCGTTCGCAGTGCCGGCAACCGGACCCGAGAAGGAGCCGCCGCCGATCTTCGTCGGGCCCTCCCCGTAGACCGCCCAGGCGCGCGTGTTGTAGATGGCCGTTCCGTTCTGCTTCAGGAACGAGCCGAACGCGTTCAAGAGATCCTTCTGCTGCTGCGGAATGCTCCCGTCGGGCATCGGCGAGATGTTCAGCAAGAGGCCGCCGTTCTTGCTGACGTGATCGATGAAGGTGTGAACCTCCTGGGCCGCCGTGTAGTAGCCCATGCCGGTCGTGTAACACCAGCTGCTGGGGCTCACGGCGTCGTCGGTCAGCCAGAACGGATTTGTGATGTCGCCGGCGCCGCCCCGTTCGTAGTCGTAGACCTCGCCCTTGTTGTCGAAGCCGTCCTTGTACGTCGCGACGACCTCCTTCTTCCACGCGAGGGCGGCGTTGTAGTAGTACGCGAGGAACTGCAGCCGCAGACTCTCGGTCACCTGGCCGAGGT
>DATMZL010000459.1:0-3873 GCA_035607075.1 Polyangia bacterium | reverse complement strand
GGCGGTCGTCGCGCTCCCCAGCATCACCACGCCGCGCAGCTGCCCCGAGACCAAGATGGCGTCGATGTCGACGTCGCCTTTCTGGATTTGCACGGCGTACGTTCCGCCTTCGAAGGCGGACTGGGCGATGGAGAGATGCCGCATGGGCGTCGAGGGCAAACTGTCGAACAGCTGGATGCCGTCCGACGCGTTCAGGAGCCGTGCGCCCCGCACCGACGTCGCTCCGTGGACGATGATCCCGCGCCAGGCCGCTTTCGACGTCGTCTCCAGGTCGGGCCGGAACGTCGCCGGGTTCTCGCGCGTGCCGGTGACGGTGAAAGCGCCGGCATCCAGGGTGACGAGTCGCGTGGCGCCGCTGTCGAGCGTCGCGAACAGCACCGTCGCGCCCGCCTCGACGGTGAGCGCGGAGAACGTCACGTTGTCCGTCAGGCGATAAGGGCTGCCCGCGGCCGTCCATGTCTCCGTGTCGTGCGCGCCGGGCGCGACGTCCGTGGCGCCGGCGGTGCGGGGCCCCAGCGAAGCAATCAGGACGACGAACGAAGCAAAGCCGAGCCGACTCACATATCCATGCATGGCCGGCGCCGACCTCGTCCGTGGCGCGAACCCCTTGCGCGCGTCACGATCCCGTCACAAGTTCAGTGGCCGATCTACCGATGAACCCCTTCTGACTCCGATGCCCGAGCGGTCAAATCGCCTTCGCGTCGCAGTCCTCCTCGATCACCTGAACGCCTTCAGCGGGGGCTACGAAGCGCAGCTTCGCGAAGCCATTCACGCGAAGTGCCGCCAGGCGGGTCACCACCTGCTGATGGTGTACGGCGGGCCCGTCGAAGCGCCGCGACAACCCGACGCCGCCGACAACGCTATCTACGAGCTGCTTCGTCCCGACTCCGCCGACGGCATCATCGTGATCTCCACGCTGCTGTCGACCTACGGCGGCCCGGACAGTGTCGCGCGGCTCATCCAGCGATTCGGCCAGGCCCGGTTGTGCAGCGTCGGCATCGAGATGCCGAGCGTTCCCAGCCTGGTCCTCGACAACCGGCCCGGCATGGAGGCGGTGGTCGAACATTTGATCCGCGATCACGGCTGCCGGAAGCTCGCGTTTCTCGCGGGCACGCCGGAGAACCCGGAGGCGAAGGTTCGCTTCGACGCCTATCAGGCGGTGCTGACCCGATACGGGCTTCCCTGCGATCCCGCCCTGATCGCGCCGGGCTATTTCCGCACCAACTCGGCCAAGGTGGCGATGGAGGAGATCCTCGCGCGCGGCGTGGAGATCGACGGCGTCGTGGCGGCGAACGACGAGATGGCGACGGGCGCGGTCGACGTCCTGCGCAAGCACGGCCTGCGCGTGCCCCAGGACGTCTCCGTGACCGGCTTCGACGATCTGATGCAGGCGCGCCTCGGAAACCCGCCCCTCACCACCGTGGCGCAGCCGTTCGAGGCGGTCGCGGACTGGGCGGTGCGCGCGATCGAGGCGCAGGTCGCGGGCCAGCCGGTGGCGCCGTGCACGCAGGTCGCGGCGCGCTTCGTCCGCCGTCAATCCTGCGGGTGCGGTTACGAGGCGTACCGTCGAGATTCGCAGACGATGCCGGCGGTGCGCTCGGCGGATACGGAGTCGATTGTCGATCGCCTCGGCACGCTGTGGCCGGTGCTGACCGGGCTGCTCGGCACCGGTTTCTCGAGCGGCGCCGAAGCGGCCACGCGCCTGCTGGATGCGCTGCGCGCGGAGATCGGCGGCAAGCGCGAGGCGGTTCACGACGCGATCGTCGCGCTGCTCGACAACGCGGGCACGGACAACGAGCGCCAGCGAATGCTTCACAGCGCGATCTGCTACGTCCGCGACGAGCTGCGCGGCTGGTCCAACCTGGATGTCGAGCGCGTCCTCTTCGATGCGCTGAACCTGGTCGCCCTCTCCAACACGACCAGTCAGATGCAGCACCGCCTGCTGCTCGACGAGAACTACCTGCGCCTGCTCGGGATCGGCGAGCAGGCGTCGATCGCCTTCGACCTGGCGTCGCTGCGGGACGCGCTGGTCAAGGGCCTGCCCAGCGCGGGCGTCCGCACCGCGTATCTGGCGTGCGTGGTGGGCGGGGTGCCGAATCTGCTGCGCTCGGCGATGTGCCTGCGCGACGGCGAGCTGCTGGCGAGCGAGAACGTGGAGTACGCCGCCAGCCAGCTGCTGCCGCCGGGCGCGCTGACAGATGACGCGCGCGAGAGCTTCCTGGTCTTGCCGCTGGCGTTCGAGAACCAGCTTCTCGGCGTCATCGCCTTCAGCTACTCCGACGGGATCAACGCGTACGCCGCCTTCCGCAACGAGATAGCGGCGGCGCTGAAGAGCATTCGCCTGCGCGAGGAGCTGGTGCGAACGAGCATGCTGCACGAACGCAGCGTGCAGGAGCGCCTGGCCGCGACGAAGCGGATGGAGGCGCTGAGCGTGCTCGCGGGCGGCGTCGCGCACGATCTGAACAACGCGCTGGGACCGCTGGTGGCGCTGCCCGACCTGATTCTCGGCCAGCTCGGCGAGATGCAGGGACGCGAGGAGTCGGTTCGCGATCTGCGCGCCGACGTCGAGACCATCAAGGTCGCCTCGCTGCGCGCCGCCCAGACGATCAAGGACCTGCTCGCGCTCGGCCGGCAGGGACGGATGGTGAAGGAGAACGTCGACATCAACCGCGTGATCAAATCGGGCTGGGCCAACAGCTCGCTGCGGTTCGTCGAGGACGGCAGCCAGTCGCGCGTCAACATGATCGCGGACCTCAGCCCGACGCCGCTGATGGTCCGCGGCTCGGAGTCGCAACTGGCCCGCGCCGTCGACAACCTGATCCGCAACGCTGTCGAGGCCATCGGGGGCAACGGCGAGGTCGTGGTCAAGAGCGCCAAGGTCGACGTCCACGAGCCGCGGGTGGGTTACGAGACGGTTCCCGCCGGCCAGTACGCGACGCTGTCCGTCTCCGACGACGGGTGCGGCATCGAACCGCTCGACCTGAGCCAGGTCTTCGAACCCTTCTTCACGCGGAAGCGCGCCAAGGAGTCGTCGGGGTCGGGGCTGGGACTGGCCATCGTCCACGGCGTCGTCAAGGAACACGACGGCTACATCGACGTCGTCAGCACGCCCGAAGTGGGGACCACCATCACGTTGTACTTCCCGCTCGTCGACGGCCTCGAGCGGACGGAACGGGAGTCGGTCACGCCGCACGGAACCGCGCGCATCTTGATCGTCGATGACGAGCCGATCCAGCTGCGCACCGGACGGCGCGTGCTGGTCCGCCTCGGATACGAGGTCGAGGTCATGGACAGCGGTCTGCGCGCCTACGAGCTCTTCAGCCGCGCTGCCGCTTCGGGCCAGAGCCCGTTCGACCTGGTCATCATGGACATGGTGCTGGGCGAAGTTCACGACGGTCTGCAGATCGTCGAGCAGATTCACCGTCTGTTTCCGTCGCAGAAGGTGATCGTCGCGAGCGGCCACGCGCCGACCGAGCGCGCCGAGCTGGCGGTCAAGAAGGGGCTCACCTGGCTCACGAAGCCGTACGGCATGGAGGCCCTCGCCGAGACCGTGCAGCGGGCATTGCGCGGCGACGCCGGACCGCATTGAGCGGACGGGCCCGGCGCACGCGCGCCGGCGTCATTCGTCGGGGTCGCGTGCGTACGGGGGGCCGGGCTCGACTCGGCGTTCGGGCTCCGAGCGCAGCTGGAACGTCCTGAGCGCGATCTCGTTGGTCGCTTCCTTCACGAACCGCGATTCGGAGAAGCGCGACGTGCCGGTATCGAAGAGCTGCTCGAATTTCCGCGCCGTCAGAAGATAGCCGCGTAGCTTGTAGCCGCGGCGTCCCCTCACGGGGTCCTTGAGCTCGATGCGCAAGAGGTAATGTCCCGTGT
>DATMZL010000568.1:0-5021 GCA_035607075.1 Polyangia bacterium | reverse complement strand
CGCGGGCGGCGCCAGCGACCTGCGCAAGCCGATCTTCCGCGCGACGGTCGACAACCGCTGGACGCTGCTGGAGCTGGGGCGCGAGTCCGCCAGCCTGGAAGACGTTTTCCGCAACCTCACCACCGGAGAAGAAGGAAAGTCATGAACCCGGCATTGACCATCGCGCGGCGTGAAATCCGCGCCTATTTCAACTCGCCTGTCGCGTACATCGTGGTCAGCGCTTTCACGATCATCGCGGGCGGGATCTTTTTCTTCTTCAAGTTCTTCCTCGCCCAGGAGGCCAGCCTGCGGGGCTTCTTCGAGAGCATGCCGATGCTGTTCATGTTCCTGGCGCCGGCGATCACGATGCGCCTGCTCGCCGACGAGAAGTCGTCGGGGACGCTGGAGCTGCTGATCACCATGCCGGTGCGCGACTGGCAGGTCGTGGTGGGGAAGTTCCTCGCTGCGGTGACGCTGCTGGTGACGACGCTGGCGCTGACGCTGGTGTTCGCGATCACCGTACGGGCGCTGGGCCCGGTCGACCGCGGCCCCACCATCGGCGGCTACATCGGCCTGCTGCTGATGGGCGGCGCGTATCTTTCGATCGGCGTGATGGCCTCGGCGTTCACGCGGAACTCGATCGTCGCGTTCATCGCGGCGTTCGGGATCGGATTCGGCCTGTTCATCGTCGGACAGGTCGTGCAGTTCTTCCCGACCTGGCTGCAGCCGCTGGCGCTGTTCCTGGGCATCGGCAACCACTTCGAGAACATCAGCCGCGGCGTGATCGACACGCGCGACGTCATCTACTACGTCTCGGTGATGGGCGTCAGCCTGCTGGTGGCGACGCTCTCACTCGAATCGCGGCGGTGGAGGTAAGCAATGGCGACTGAAGAAACAGGCAAGAAGCCGAGCACTCCCGCGCCGGATAGCCCCGAAAAAAAGATGGGGCGGCACAAGATCGCGTCCGCGTCCAACGCGGGCGCCTACGTGCTGCTGACCGTCGCCGCCGTCGTGCTGATCAACCTGATCGGCACGCGCGTCTTCGGCCGGGTCGATCTGACCGAGAACCACGTCTACACGCTGGCGCCGGGGTCGAAGGCGATCGTCGGCGCGCTGCCCGACTACCTGACCGTCAAGGCGTACATCTCGACGAAGGAGCTGCCGCCGGAGATGCAGTCGGTCGCGGTCTACGTGCGCGACCTGCTGGACGAGTACCGCACGTACTCGAAGGGGAAGCTGCGCTTCGAGGCGTTCGATCCGGGCGGCGACAAGAAGATCGAGGACGAGGCCGGGCAGTGCAAGGTGCAGAAGCTGCAGGTGCAGGTGATGCGCCAGCAGAAGTTCGAGGTGGGCGCCTACTACATGGGCATCTGCTTCCAGTACCAGGGCAAGGACGAGGCGATCCCCCAGATCACGCAGGTCGAGGGGCTGGAGTACCGGATCTCGTCGCTGCTCAAGCGCCTGACCCAGAAGAAGCAGAAGATCGCGATAACCAACGGCCACGGCGAAGCCGAGCTCGGCTACCTCAAACACATCGAGGAGTTCGAGATCACGAACGTCAACCCGTCGTCCACCCCGATCCCCGACGACGTCGACGCGATCATCGTGCCCGGACCGAAGCAGCCGTTCGACGACAAGGGGCGGCACGAGATCGACGCGTTCCTGATGAAGGGCAAGGGCGCCGTCTTCATGGTCGACGGGATGGCGATGCAGCAGCCGCGCAGCCAGGGGATGCCGCCCGAGATGATGGGCGCGCAGCCCAAGATCGGCCAGGCCAACGACACCGGGCTGGGCGAGATCCTGGAGAAGTACGGGTTCAAGGTGAACGCGGACTTCGTGCTCGACACGCCGCGCGTCCCGGGGCCGATCGACATGCCGGACGGCCGCAAGATGCTGGCCAGCGTCCCCGTCTACGTCGCCGTCAAGGCGACCGAGGACAAGGACCTGTCGGTGCTCGACCACGTCACGGCGATGGTGTTTCCGTTCGGCAGCTCGGTCGACCTTGTCGGTCCGCTGGCCGGCGGCAAGCCGCAGGCCGGGAAGCTCTGGACCATCGCCAAGACCATGCCCACCGCCTGGAAGGCGACCGGGATGTTCTTCTTCTCGCCGACCGTGAAGATCGACGAAGGCAAGGAGAAGGGCTCGTACGGGATGGCGTACGCGTACCAGGGTCCGCTCAAGAGCGCGTACCCGCCGGCGGCTGCGGCGGCCGGGATGTCGACGCCCGATCAGCCGGGCGCGCCGCCGTCTGAATCGCGCAAGCCGGTGCGGCTGCTCGTCGTCGGCGACTCCGACTTCGCGTCGGAGGAGTACCTGCAGGTCGGCCGCTACATCCCGATCTACTCCGAGGGCGCGCAGATGCTGCTGAACGCGATGGGATGGGCGACCGAGGACGAGACGCTGACGCCCGTGCGCACCAAGACGCTGACCGCGCGTCCCATCGAGGTCGATTCGCCCGGGACGGTCCGCGCGCTGCAGGTGCTGAATGTGCTGGGCGTGCCGCTGGCGTTCGTGGCGTTCGGAATCGTACGGTGGCGGGTCCGCGGGGCGCGTCGCCAGGGTCTGAAACTGTAACCGTCACGCTGGAACAGGATCCACGTAAATGAACCGAAAAACGCTTTACGCTCTCCTTGCGTGCGCCGGCCTCGGCGTCCTTTCGATCATCGCGCTCACCCGCCCGCAGAAGGGCGAGCGCGTGTCGGACCACCCGCGGCCCGTCGCCAAGATCAACACCGCCGACGTCGAGACCATCGAGGTCACGAAGGCCGGCGCCACCACCATCATCAAGAGCGACGGCGGCAAGTACTCGGTCACCGCGCCCGTTCCCTACGCCGCCGACGAGGCGGTGTGCAAGGCGGCGTTCGAGGGGCTGGGGAAGATGGACGTCTCCGACCTGGTGACCGAGCAGAAGACGAAACAGGCCGAGTTCGAGGTCGACGACAAGAGCGGCATCCACCTGGTCGCCAAGGCAAAGGGCGGCAAGGTGCTGGCCGACGTCATCGTCGGCAAGTCGAACGGCCCGGGCACGATGGTCCGCCCCTCCGGCAAGGACGAGGTCTGGCAGGCGGCGGGCATATCGCGCTACCTGTTCGACAAGGCGCCCGCCGACTGGCGCGACAAGAGCATCACGACCTTCGCGCTCGCGGACGCCGAGAAGGTCGAGGTCGCCGCCAAGGACGGCGGCAAGACCATCGTCAAGAAGACCGGCGCCAAGGTCGGCTCGGACGATGCGTGGGAGGTCGTCGAATCGAGCGTGAAGATCGACAAGCTCGATAACGCCGTACCGAACGGCATCGCCTCCGCGCTGTCGATCTGGAAGACGAACGACTTCGCGGACAGCGAAAAGCCGCCGACCGCGGGGCTGGAGCCGCCCGCGCTGACAGTGACCGTCGACCTCAAGGGCGGCAAGAAGGCGACGGTGCTGATCGGCAACAAGAAAGGCGATGACGAGTTCTACGTGAAGACGCCGGAGTCGCCGCAGGTGTTCGTCGTCAAGAAGTACAACCTGGACCGCGTGATGAAGCGTCCGGTTGAATTCCGCGACAAGACCCTGTGCGACATCGCCGACGGCGACGTCACGGAGATCGCGGTCACCCACGACCCCAACTCGTTCACGATCGCCAAGACCGGTAGCGAGTGGAAGGCGTCGAAGCCGGCCAAGTTCGAGCTCGATTCGTCGAAGGTCACGTTCGCGACCGCCTTCAAGGAGTGGAAGGCCCAGAGCTTCGCCGAGGACGCCACGCCGAAGACGAACGGCCTCGCGAAGCCGCAGGGGACGATCGTCGCCAAGGGCAAGGGCAAGACGGCCAGCTGCACCATCAAGGTCGGCGACGAGACCAAGGACAAGCTCAACTACTACGTCATGAGCAGCAAAGGCTCCGACGTCTACCTGGCGCCCAAGTGGAACGTCGACCGCGTGATGGTGAAGCTCGACGACATCAAGAAGGGCAGCGGCGGCGGCGCCCCCCCGAACCCGCAGCTGGCCGCCAAGCCCAACCCGCACAAGAAGTAAGCGCCCGAGCTAGCGTCCGAAATCGATAAACCATCTCCCCGTGCAACGGGGAGGGGGTTCCTCAAATATCGATGATGACGACGCCGCGGTTCCCGCCGTCGCGGTCCTTCTGCTCGTCGTCTTCCTCTTCCTCTGGGGGCCGGTCGCGCTTCCAGCGTTCGTCGCGCACGGGGATCTCCAGCCGAGGCTGTTCGTGCCGTCGCCGCTCCTCTTCTTCGCGGCGTCGAATCTGTTCAATGATCCAGGGTTCGAGCACGACGCGGACCTCTAGCTAAATGCCTGCAATATCCAACTCTCTTAGTCAAGTTCGGCATCTCGCGTCGGGAACGTGAGGGGGCCGAGCCCAACCGGATGTCGATAGTAGCCGTAGCGCGTCAGCAGCGACGGAAGATTGCGTGACAGCAAGGGATTGCCCGGCCCCGCGCCGCTGAGACATACAATCCCGGCGATGGTCGCGGCGTTGGCGCTCGGGCTCGTGTTCGCGACCGTTGACATCGCGGGCGACGTGAGCTGTCCCACCCCGGCCGACGTGAGTAGCCGGCTCGCCGAGCTGGCCGCGCCGCAGCCTGGCCCGAACGCCGAACATCACCGCGCGCGCCTGTCGACGACCGAGCGGGGCATCCACGTCGAGCTGCAAAGCGAAGCGGGCGCGCACATCGCCGAACGCGAGCTGCCCGTCAACGAAACCTGCGCTGACATGGCGGCCGCCGTCGCGGTGGTCATCGCGGCCTGGGAGGCGGACCTCGATCCGCACATCGATGCCCGCGTCAACCTGCCCGCGCCCGCGGCGCCGAAACCTTCATCGACGGTTGCGATCGCGGCCGCGCCACAACCCGCCGCGAGCCCCATGCGTTTCGATCTGGGCCTCGCGCTGATCGCGGCGCTCGCCGGTGGACAGGTCGCGCCCGGCGCCCGAATCGGCGGCTGGCTGGCCCCCGGCGGCTGGCGCCTGGGCCTCGGCGTTGCCGTGTCGGGAGTCACAGCACGTACGGAATCTGTGGGTGCACGAGTCGACGCCGCGCGCTGGAGC
>DATMZL010000470.1:0-16627 GCA_035607075.1 Polyangia bacterium | reverse complement strand
GAGCACGACGGACGCGCCGTCGCCGCCGTCGCCACCCGACGGACCGCCCTTCGGCACGAACTTCTCGCGCCGGAACGCGATGGCGCCGTTGCCGCCCGCGCCGGCCTTCACGCGGATCGTCGCTTCGTCGACGAAATGCATGGCGTGGGTGGCCGCGCCCGCCCGAACGTCGGGCGTTGCGCCGCGCTAGGCGGCGGCCGCAACGATCGAGGCGATGGTGCGCGGGCCGGAGCGCGTGTACTTCACGGCGCCGTTGACCAGCGCGTAGAGCGTGAAGTCGCGGCCCATGCCGACGTTCGACCCCGGATGAATCACCGTGCCGACCTGGCGGACCAGGATGTTGCCCGCCAGCACGGCCTCGCCGGCGTGACGCTTGATGCCCCGGCGCTGCGACTGCGAGTCGCGGCCGTTGCGGGAGGAACCTTGACCTTTCTTGTGTGCCATCGCTCTTGCCTCAGCTCTTGGCGCCCGCGCGGATCGCGGTGATCTTCAGCGCCGTGTATGGCTGCCGGTGGCCCTGCTTGCGGCGGTAGCTCTTCCGGCGCTTGTACTTGAAGATGATGATCTTCTTGGCCAGGCCCTGATCGACGATCTCCGCCTCGACAGTGACGCCCTTGACCGTCGGCTGGCCGACCTGGACGCCGCCGCCGTCGTCGGCGAACAGCAGCGGCCCGAACGTGACCTTCGCGCCGGCGCCTCCTTCCAGCTTCTCGACGCGCAGGGTTTCCCCTTCGCTGACACGGTACTGCTTACCCCCGGAAGAAATGACGGCGTACATGGAGATGAGGTCCTCGCTGGAAGCGGCGTAGTTTATGGAGCGGGGTTCCCTTGTCAAGCCAGTAGCTTGCGCAGAATCTCGTTCACGGCTTTCGGGTTGGCCTTGCCGCCTGTCTCCTTCATGACCGCGCCGACGAAGAAGCCCATGAGCTTGGGGTTTGCCTTGAAATTCGCGGCTTCCGCGGGGTGAGCGGCGACCACCTTGCGGCAGGCCGCTTCCAGCTCGCCGCCGTCGGAGACCTGGGCCAGGCCCTCCTTGGCGACGATGTCGGCGGCGGTCCGGCGCTCGGCCCACATCTTCCCGAACACATCCTTCGCCAGCTTGCCTGACAGCGTCCCGTTCTCGACGAGCTTCATCAGGTCGGCCAGCGCGGCGGGCGGGACCGCCAGATCGGCGTCGCCCAGCCGGCGCGCGTCGCCCACGACCGCGAGCACCTCGTTGAGGACCCAGTTGGCGGCGCGCTTCGCGGGCGCGCCCGCCGCCACCGCCGCGTCGTAGTAGCCGGCGATCTCGCGCTCCGATACCAGCACCCCCGCGTCCTGCGGCGACAGGCCCACCGTCGCGGTGTAACGCGTGAAGCGATCCTCGGGCAGCTCCGGCAACGTCTTCGCGAGCGCCGCCAGCGCCGCGTCGTCGACCACGACGGGCGGCAGATCCGGCTCCGGGAAGTAGCGATAGTCGTGCGCCTGTTCCTTCGAGCGCATCGCCTGGGTGACAGCGCGCCCCGGATCCCAGAGGCGCGTCTCCTGCACGACGCGGCCGCCGCCGTCCAGCACGGCTGCTTGCCGCTTCACCTCGTGCTCGATCGCGTCGCGCACGTTCTTGAACGAGTTCATGTTCTTGATCTCGGTCTTGGTGCCGAACGCTGTGGCGCCGCGCGGCCGCAGCGACACGTTGGCGTCGCAGCGGAGCGATCCCTCCTCCATGTTGCCGTCGCCGATCCCGAGGTAGCGCACCAGCGTCCGGATCGCGCGCACGTACTCAGCGGCTTCGTCGGCCGATCGGATGTCGGGCTCGCTGACGATCTCGCACAGCGGGACGCCCGCGCGGTTGTAGTCGACCAGGCTCTTGCTGGCGTCGGCGTGGATGTTCTTGCCCGCGTCTTCTTCCAGGTGGATGCGGGTCAGGCGGATCGCGCGCGGCTCGCCGTGCAGGCGGAACTTCACCGTCCCGCCATCGCAGATCGGCTCGTCGTACTGTGAGATCTGAATGTTCTTGGGCAGGTCGGGATAGAAGTAGTGCTTGCGCGAAAACCGGCAGCGCTGCCGGATCTTGCTGCCCACCGCGAGCCCCATCCGGACCGCCGCGTCGACAACCGCGCGGTTGAGGACGGGCAGCGCGCCAGGCAGGCCGAGACAGACCGGATCGGTCTGCGTGTTCGGTTCGGCGCCGAACGCCGCCGACGACCACGAGAAGATCTTCGACTTCGTCGCGAGCTGCACGTGCACTTCGAGGCCGATCACGACCTCGTACTTGTCGGCGCTCACGGCGCAGACTCCGGCGGCAGCTTCTTGTGCCATTCGGTGCGCGCCTCGTACGCGCCGGCGACACGGAAACAGAGCTCCTCGGCCAGCGCGGGCGCGATCGTCTGCAACCCGATCGGGAGCCCGGCCTTCGTGAACCCGCAGGGCTGCGACAGCGCCGGGATCCCCGCCAAGTCCGGTCCGACGGTGAGTACGTCGGCCAGGTACATCTGCAGCGGATCGCCCATGCGCTCGCCGAACTTGAACGCCGGAACCGGCGACGTCGGCGTCACGATGGCGTCGCACGCCGCGAACGCCGCCGTGAAATCGTCGGCGATCCGGCGGCGCGCGCGTAGCGCCTTGCCGTAGTACGCCTCGTAGTAGCCGGCACGCAGCACGTACGCGCCCAGCATGATGCGCCGCTTCGGCTCGGTACCGAAGCCCTCGCCGCGCGTTTTCATAAAGAGATCGTCCAGCGACCTCACGTCGGGCGCGCGAAACCCGTGACGAACGCCGTCGTAGCGCGCCAGGTTGGACGACGCTTCCGCCGTACAGATCAAGTAGTAGGTCGCGATCGCGTACTTCGTGTTGGGCAGCGACACGTTCACGATGCGCGCACCCGCGCGCGCGAGCTCGTCGATCGCCGCGCGCACGGCCGCCTCCACCTCGGCGTCCATGCCGGGCTGGAAGTACTCGTCGGGCACGCCCAGGCGCAGGCCCTTGAGCGGCTCGGGCCCGTCAGCGCCGGCACGCGCCGCCGCACGATACGCGCCCACCGGCGCCGGGATACTGGTCGCGTCGTGCTCGTCGACGCCCGCCATCGATTCGAGCAGCGCGGCCGCGTCCTCGACGGTGCGGCCGAACGGCCCGGGATGGTCGAGCGACGACGCGAACGCGATGACACCGAAGCGCGACACGCGCCCGTAGGTCGGCTTCATGCCGACGACGCCGCACAGCGCGGCCGGCTGGCGGATCGAGCCGCCCGTGTCGGTGCCGATCGCGGCGGCGCACAACGACGCCGCTGTCGACGCCGCCGAGCCGCCCGACGATCCGCCGGGCACGTGCGCGTGCGACCACGGATTTCTCACCGGCTTGTACGCGCTGTTCTCGTTCGACGAGCCCATCGCGAACTCGTCCATGTTCAGCTTGCCCAGCATCACCGCGCCCGCGTCGGCGAGGCGCGCCGTCACCGTCGATTCGTAGGGCGGCACGAAGCCCCGCAAGATCTTCGATGCGCAAGTGGTCTCGACCCCGCGCGTACAGAAGATGTCCTTCACGCCCAGCGGAACGCCCGCGAGCGCGCCCGGATCGCGGCCTGCTTTCTTCGCGGCGTCGACCGCGTCAGCGCGCCGGCGTGCACCCTCGGCATCGACCCGCAGGTAGCAGCCGAGCGCGCCGTCCAGCCGCACGACCCGATCGAGGTATTGCTCGGCGACGTCGCGCGCGCGCAGCTTTCCTGCGCGCACGCCGTCCGCGATCGCGACCGCCGTCGCGCCGCGCGCGTCGATGGTGGTCACGACCCCGCTCCCCCTTGTCCGTCGGCGCCCGGCCCGGGGACGATTCGCGGAACCTGGAAGAAGCTGCCGTCGCGCCGGGGCGCGTTCGCCAGCGCGTCGTCGACGGACAGCGACGGCTTCACCTCGTCGGCGCGGGTCGGACAATCGAACGGCACCGCGTGTGTCATCGGTTCGACGGTCGCCGTGTCGAGCGCGCGTAAGGCATCGACATACTCGAGGATCGCACCCAGGTTGTTGGTCATCGCCGCGACTTCGTCTTCTGACAGCCGCAAGCGCGCCAGCAGTGCAAGCTCACGAACCTCGTCGGCGGTGATGCGAGACATGGAAGCGGAGTTTCATACCACGGTTAACCGGGACGACCCTGGCGGGTCAGGGTTCCGGGCTTCACCTGAATTCGCACCGAGACACACAACGCGGTATAGTGTTGGGTCCGATATGACGCTTTCCGGAAAACGTTTTCGGGCGCTGCTCGTGTGCCTGACGCCGGCCGTGTGCCTGGCTGTCGGCTGTGACGGCGGCGGGCGCATGCCGGACGCGCAGACGCAACCAGCCGCGTACTCGTCGGAGCTGTCGGTGCGCTTCGAAGTCAGTCCGTCAGGCGGCCCGGATCGTCAGGCGATGGTCTCCGTGCTCGGATTCCGTGCCGCCGCCGCCGGTCCCGAGACCGACGTGCTGGGCCTGGTCGATCCGCTCGCGGCGGCGCCTCCTGATCAGGGATGCGTGCTTCGCGACGTCGATCTCGCGAACCGCGCGCTGGCGACGCGGGGCGGCTCCGTCGATCTCGAGGAGCTCGGCGGTGTCGGCGTGGGTCTGGGCGGCGCGGGCACCCCGTCAACCGTGATCCGGACGTTCCCGCGCGTTTATCCCGACGTCGCGGGCGTGGTCGGCGGCGTCGTGGGCGAGGCGGCGCCGCAACCGATCGCGTCCCTCCCCGAGCACGTCAGCCTGTTGTCGCCCGCCTCCGAGCTGCCTGTCGCGGAGCTGGCCGTTCCGGCGCTGCCCAAGCTTTTGTCGATCAATGGATCGGCCCCCGCCGCCGGCCTTCGCATCGACGCGACCGGCGGCCTCAGCTTGTCGCTCGCCGCGGCGGGCGGCGCGTTCATCGAGCTGCGCCCGTTCGGCGCGACGGTGGTGGTCAGCTGCGCGGTGCCGAACAACGCCGCCGCCGAATCGGTCGTCACTGTTCCGCGCGCGCTGCTCGCCCACCTGCGCACGCCCGACGCCGCCGGCACCGGCAACGCCGCGAACGTCGGCCTCTCCGTCGAGATCGCGCGCCGCGTGCAGGTGCGCGAGCCGCTCGTGACAGCGGGGACGCGCGTCTCGGTCGAAGTTCGCTCGACGCTGGCCGTGGAGCTTCGCCCGTGAGCGGCGGCGCGCGGGACACCCGCAAGCACCCGCGCTACAACCTCGAAGTGCCCGTCATGATCTCGGATGCCGCGAAGCGTGTCCGCAAACCGATCCGATTCTCTTCCGGCGACATCTCGGGCGGCGGCGCGTTCCTCCGCTCGGACCTGCTGTTCGAAGTCGGAGAGATGCTGATGATGGAGTTCGATCTCCCCGGCGGACGCCACATCCGCACCCAAGGGCGCGTCGTGCGCGTCGCGCGCGGCGGCGCGAAGGACCGGTACCCCGGAATGGGCCTGGAATTCATCGACCTGTCGCCCGACGATCGCGCCGCCATCGCGCGCCTGACTTGACCGCCGCCGTGCCGGAGTCGCTGGACGAGCTCACCTACGACTACGAGGACGAAGGCGTTCTCGTTCGTAAGCAGATCGATCGCGCCGTCCTCACGAAGGGAAGCTGGGCGACCGTGATGTTCCTGTTCCAGGAGCTGGATCGCGCGAAGAACAAGTTCCGGCCGCCCAAGATGGCGATCGTCCGTTTCAAGAAGAGCAAGGGCAGCTACCGCAAGCAGTCGTCGTTCAACATCTCGAACGAGAAACAGGCGCGCCAGATCACCGGGGTCCTCGAGGGCTGGTACCCGAAGATCGCAGAGATGACCGCAGAGATGACCTCGGAGATGAGCGCGTCGCAAAGCGAGGACGCGGACGCCGGCGACGACGACGCCGAAGCCGACGACGAGTGATCGCAGTCATCGTCAATCCGCGGTCGCGCGCGAACCGCCGCAATCCCCGGATCGCCTCCGAGTTCCAGGCCATCGTCGGCGATCGCGGCCGCGTGTTCGCGCCCAAGACGCTCGAGGAGTTGATCTCTTCGGCGGACGAAATCCGTCGCGCGGCGCCCGCTGCGATCGCCATTCACGGCGGCGACGGCACCCTGCACAAGACGGTCACGGCGCTCGCGCGCGCGTTCGGCGCCGACCCGCTGCCGCCGATCGGAATCCTGTGCGGTGGGACGATGAACGTCGTGGCAACGTCGCTGCGCATTCGCGAGCGTCCGTCCGTGTTCTTGACGTCGATCGTCGAAGCGGACCGGACCGGCCGATCGCTCGAGACCATCCGGCGACGGTGCTTGCGCATCGGTGACGAGCTGGGATTCCTCTTCGGCAGCGGCCTGCCCGCCAATTTCCTCACCGAGTACTACGCCCCCAGCGGCTACGGTCCGGGACGGGCGGCCTGGTTGCTCGTGCGCGCCTTCTTTTCGGCGCTATGGCACGGCCCCTTCATTCAGCGCGTGTTCAAGCGCTTCGAGGGCTCCGTCAGCGTCGACGGCAAGCTGCTGGAGCAGAAGGCCTTCGTCGGCCTGATGGCAGGGACGGTGCGCGAGGTCGGGCTGGGGTTCAAGCTCGTCCATCGCGCCGACGACGATCCGGAACGCTTCGGCGTCCTCGCCATGCATTCGGCGGTGCTTTCGCTGTCCTTCGACGTCATGGCGGTGCGAAACGGGCGAGGAATCTCAGCCCGCCGGGCGTTCAGCGCCGTCGCCTCGGAGATGCACCTTCAATCCAAGAACGGCAGCATGGCCTACACAATCGACGGCGATCTCTACCGGACGCAGGAGCCGGTCGCGATCTCGCTGGGACCGCACATCGATTTCTTGAAGCCCGCCTCCGCGTTGATTGTGCGACCTCGGGGCGATACCATGGGCGCCGAGCGATGAGCACGTCGTTTCCGTTGGACGGGATGAGGGTGCGGTTCGCGGGGGACTCGAACGTGGGCATGAAGCGCGCCCACAACGAGGACTCGTTCTACCTGCCCGAGAGCGAACGCTTGGCCATCGTCGCCGACGGCATGGGCGGGCACGCTTCGGGCGAGGTCGCCAGCCGCATGGCGGTCGAGACGATCGTCGGCTTCTTCAAGGCGACGATGGACGACCAGCAGCTGACCTGGCCGTTCAAGATGGACCACGGTCACCGGTACGACGTGAACCGGATGGTCACCGCCATCAAGCTCGCGAACCTGAAGATTCACGAGCAGGCCCAGAAGGACCCGCGCTGCCACGGCATGGGGACCACCGTCGTCTCGACGCTGTTCCTCGACCGCGCGCTGATCGTCGGTCACGTCGGCGACAGCCGCCTCTACCGGCGGCGCGACGGCGTGATGAAGCAGCTCACCGAGGATCACTCGCTGCTCAACGACTACATCAAGATGAAGAACCTCTCGCCGGACGAGATCGCGGCGTTCCCTCACAAGAACGTCATCGTGCGCGCGCTGGGGATGAAGGACACCGTGCAGGTCGACGTGCTCGTCGACAAGCCGGCGCTCGGCGATCTCTACGTCATCTGCTCCGACGGTCTGACCGGCATGGTGAAGGACGAAGAGATCGAAGCGATAGCAACCAGCGACGACGATCTGGACGGCATCTGCGAGAAGCTGATCACGACCGCCAACAGAAACGGCGGCCTCGACAACATCACCGTCGTCGCCGTCCGCGTCGAGAAGGCCTAGGTAGCGACCGTCCCGCTGGGTGTGACGACGGCGTCGGTCACGGCGCCCGTCACGACGGCCCCGGGCCAGACGACCGCGCGTTCCAGGAGCGCGCCAACCGCGACGCGCGCGCCCGCACCGACGACCACGTCGGGACCAACGACAGCGTCGGCCTCGACGACGGCACCGGCTTCGATCCGGCACGGGCCGATGATTCGCGCGCGCGCGTGGACGGCCGCCGCGGGATCGACACCCACCAGCGGGCCGGGTGGCGCGCGCAGCAGCGATGGGTTGCGGAGCAGGGCGAGGTTGCCGGCCAGGTAGCGCTCGGGTGTCGAGTGCTCCGCGAAGTATCGCGCGTGCGTAACGGCCGCTATCGACTCGCCGGCGAGCAAGGCCGGAATGTACGCGTCCCGGATCACGTCTGACACGACGGGCTGGAGGCGATCGAGTAGCGCGGGCTCGACCACGTGCACGCCCGTGAACATGCGCTCGGTGACCGCGCCCTGCGGCGGCCGCGGCGAGCGCGCGTCGAGGATGCTGACAACCCGGCCGGCCGCGTCCACGCCGATCGCGCCCCACTTCCGCGGCTCGGGATCGTCGCGCAGCAACATGGTCGCGACCGCGCCGCCGGCCGCGTGCGCCGCCAGCAGTCCCGGGAGGTCGAGATCGGCGACAACCTTCGCGTTCATCACCAGCAGTGGTCCCGCTGCGAACAGCGGCCTCGCCTTCGCCAGCCCGCCGCCCGTTCCGAGCAGCTCGGTCTCGACGGAATAAGCGATCGCGATTTCCGGCGCTCCGTCCGTCGCACTGGCCACACGTTCACCCAGGACCGCCTGGACCATGTCGCCGCGGTGGAAGACGTTGACCACGGCACGGCGCGCGCCCGCCCGTGCCGCGGCGTGCAATCCGAAGCGAATGGCCGGATAGCCGCACACGGGGACCAGCGGCTTCGGTGCAGCCAGGCCGAGCGCGCCCAGTCGCGTCGATCGGCCCGCCGCCAGCAACATGACGTTCACCCCCGGAATATCGCAGCCGTGGTATGTCAGACGCCATGAAGATTTGTGTCATCGGCACTGGTTACGTGGGCCTCGTCGCCGGCGCAGGCTTCTCTGACATGGGCAACGACGTCACCTGCTGCGACGTCGACGCCGAGAAGATCGAGGGCCTCAAGCGTGGCGTGATGCCGATCTACGAGCCCGGCCTCGACAAGCTCGTGGTTCACAACGTCGCCGAGGGCCGCCTGACGTTCACGACCGACGTCGCCGGCGGCGTCGCGGGCGCCGAGGTGATTCTGCTGGCGGTGGGGACCCCGCCCGGGCCCGACGGCTCGGCCGATCTGTCCTTCATCTTCAAGGCGGCCGAGCAGGTCGCCGACGCACTCACGGGCTGGGCGGTGCTGGTGACCAAGTCGACAGTTCCGGTCGGCACCGGCGACAAGATCGAAGCGATCGTCAAGAAGCGGGCGAAGCACGAGTTCGCCGTCGCTTCGAACCCCGAGTTCCTCAAGGAAGGCGACGCGGTCAACGACTTCATGAAGCCCGATCGCGTCGTCATCGGCGCCGATGACAAGCGCGCGGTCGACACGCTGCGCTTGCTGTACGCGCCGTTCACGCGCACGAACGATCGCATGCTGGTGATGGATCGCCGATCGTCCGAGCTGACGAAGTACGCCGCGAACTCGATGCTGGCGACGCGCATCTCGTTCATGAACGACCTCGCCAACCTGTGCGAGCTGCTGGGCGCCGACATCGAGCTGGTGCGCAAGGGCATGGGCTCGGACGGCCGCATCGGCCCGAAGTTCCTGTTCGCGGGACCCGGCTTCGGCGGCAGCTGCTTCCCCAAGGACCTGCGCGCGGCGGTCAGCACCGGCAAGGAGGCCGGCTACGACCTCCAGATCCTGAACGCCGTCGTCGCGGTCAACGAGCGCCAGAAGCGGAAGCTGGGGGAGAAGGTGCTCGCGCACTTCGGCGGCGACCTGAAGGGCAAGCGGATCGCCGTGTGGGGGCTGGCGTTCAAGCCCGGCACCGACGACACCCGCGAGGCGCCTGCGCTGGTGCTGGTGGAGCAGCTGCTGGCGGCGGGCGCGACCGTGTGCGCGACCGATCCCGTCGCAATGGAGGTCGTGCGCAAGCAGCTCGGCGACCGCATCGAGTACGAGGAGTCGAACTACTCGTGCGCGAAGGGCGCGGACGCGCTGGTGCTCGTCACCGAATGGCACGAGTTCCGGCGCCCGTCGTTCGAGCGCCTGAAGACGCTGATGAAGCAGCCGGTCCTGTTCGACGGCCGCAACATCTGGAGCCCCGCCGAGGTGCGCGCGGCCGGCTTCACGTACTACGGCATCGGCCGCGGCAAAGGCGGCGCCGGCGGCGCCGGCTAGGCGGGCATCGCTTCTCGCAAGGCCTGCCCTCACCCCGACCCTCTCCCGCAAGCGGGAGAGGGAGAAAGAAAGATCCGGCCGCTCGCCCGCGATCCGATCCGCGATCCGATCCCCTCGCCCCGCGACGCGGGGAGAGGGTTAGGGTGAGGGGTCTGCGCAGTCTCTACGCGCTGCCCGCCGTGATCGACGGCGAGATCGGGATCGGGCCCGAACCGGTAGGCCGCCGCGGGCGCGGGCGATCGCCGAGGTTCTCGGCCGCCGCGATGTTCGCGTCGACCTCGGGCGGCACGTAGGACGCCGACGGGCGGCGGCGCGGGTGCGTGGTCTCGTAGCGACCGGCCGCGATCTCGACGCGATCGGGGAACAGGCGCAGGACGCCGATCAGCCCGACGGCCTCGGGCGGCATCGCATACGACTGCCCTTCGTACACGACCGACGCGCGCGGGCCCACCAGCACGGGAACGCGCAGCGCGAGATCGCGCGGCTGCAGCTTCAGCGGCCGCAACCGCTGCCGCTCTTCCGCGAGAAGGATCGCGGGCGCCTTGCCCGAGACCTCGTTCTGCGGCTGCGCGTTGTGCTCGCGCACCCACTCGCCCAGCTTCTCGACCGCGTCGGCCTCGTCGGTGAAGTTCGCGTTCTTGAAGAACGCCAGCTTCAACCAGTTGCCGAGGTTGGTGCCGGGACCGCGCTCGGCGCCGCGGCGCGCGCGCACCTCGACGCCGATGCCCAGCTCGAGCGCCGCGTACGCGAACCCCTGATCCCACTCGGTCACTTGGCCGTCGTCGTCGGCGCGCACGCCGATCGGGCGCGGGCGATCGAACGCCGCCAGCAACGGCACGCCGCCCATCGCCGCGTGGTGCGCCGCCAGCATGCGCACGCAGGTCTCGACGCTCTGGTCGGGAACCAGCGACGCGACGACGAAGCGCGAGTACTCGAGCCGCGACACGAAGAACGTCAGCGTGCGCTCACCGCCGTCGCGGAAGCGCACGTCGACCTGACCGAACCCGTGGCGCGCGATCTCGCCCGGGACGCGATCGTGATCGCTGAGCGGCCGCGTCCGCCGCGGCCGGACGCTCGCGATCAGCGAGTAGAGCGCGCTCTTGCCGCCGTCGTAGCCAGCGGCGCGCGCCCGCGATACGATCTCGAGCGAGCGGAGGTTCGGCTCCCGCAGCAAGAGGTCGACGACGAATGCCCTGAAGGGCTGCGCCTTGGAGGGGCGGCCCACGCCTCGTTTCGTGTTTTCTTTGTCCACGCGCGATCTACGAACGGGACGCTATTTGGATACACGGAAATTTCTTCGTCGGGCGTGCGTAACGCACACTGCGTTTTTCCAATGCGTTGGAACGCATTCATGACCGAATCAGGGCGTTGTTTTCAGCGAACGCCGCGCATCGCGCCGTTCGATCGCCAGTTCGATCAAACGCGTAATCAGCGCCCTCGGGGATAACCCCGAGGCCTCCCACATCTTCGGATACATCGAGATCGCCGTGAACCCGGGGATCGTGTTCACCTCGTTGACGTAGATCGCGCCGCCGTCGCGCGCGACGAAGAAATCGACGCGCGCCATGCCCGACAACTCGAGCGCGCGAAACGTTGCGACCGCCTGCGCCTGCACGCGCGCGATCATCTCGGGCGGCAGATCGGCCGGGATCTTCCAGCTGGCGCCGTCGGGATCGACGTACTTCGCGTCGTACGAATAGAAGCCGTCCTTGTGGTGGACGAGGATCTCGCCCGGGATCGACGCTTCCGGGTCGTCGTTGCCGAGCACCGCGCATTCGATCTCGCGCGCGTCGATCGCACGCTCGACGAGCACCTTGGTGTCGAACGCGAGGGCGGCACGGACCGCGCGCTCGAGATCGCCCGGGCCGGCGGCGCGCGACACGCCGACCGACGAGCCGGCGTTGGCGGGCTTCACGTAACGCGGATAACCGAGATCAGGCAGCGCGCGCAGCGCCGCGGCCGGATCCCGCCGGAACGCGCCCGCGGTGACGACGCCGAAATCGACGACCGGGATGCCGGCGTCGCGCAGCAGCCGCTTCGCGACGTCCTTGTCCATGCCGATCGCCGAACCGAGCACACCGGCGCCGACGTACGCGATGCCGGCGAGCTCCATCGCCCCCTGCACGGTGCCGTCCTCGCCGAACGTCCCGTGCAGAACCGGGAACACGACCGCGTCGCTGTCCGCGTGGGGAGCCGGCGAGCTCTGCTCGCCGCGTACCATCGCGGGGGGGTTTGGGGACCCTTTGAGGGTCCCCATGTTGACGTCCGCATCCAGCGCGCCGCCCGGCGCGCGCGCGACAAGCGCGTCCTCCATGCCGACGGCGGGCGCGCTGGCGTCCAGCATGACCCCGCGCGGATCGCCGGCCGCCGCCTCCAGCGTCCGTTCCGATTCGCGGTGCCAGCGTCCCGCCTTGTCGATGCCGACCAGCACCGGTTCGAAGCGCGTCCGATCCAGCGCCGAAAGTACGTTGCGCGCCGACAGCAGCGAGATCTCGTGCTCCGCCGAGCGGCCCCCGAACAGGATGATCACCCGCGTCTTTTTCATTTCGCTTTCGTCCTCTTCACGTCGAGCTGCGCGAACACGAACGACCACTCGTCGACGAGCTGCTCGATCACTTTTCCGAGGGGCTTGCCCGCGCCGTGGCCGGCGTGGCTCTCGAGGCGCAGCAGCACCGGAAGACCCTTCGGGTTCGCGGCCTGCAAGCGCGCCGTCATCTTGCGCGCGTGCATGGCGTCGACGCGCGTGTCGGAGGCCGCCGTGTGCAGCAGCACCGCCGGATAGGCGACGCCGTCGCGCACGTGGTGATAGGGCGAGTACGCCATCAGGTAGCGAAACGCCTCCGGGTCGTCGGGCGAGCCGTATTCGGCGGTCCACAGCGCAGCAATGCGAAAACGATGATAGCGAACCATGTCCAGCAGCGGCACGCCGCAAACCACCGCGCGGAAAAGATCCGGCCGCTGCGTCAGCGCCGCGCCCATCAGCAAGCCGCCGTTCGACCGCCCCGAGATCGCGAGCTGCTTCGCGCTGGTCACGTGGTTCGCGATCAACCATTCGGCGGCGGCGATGAAGTCGTCGAACACGTTCTGTTTGCGGCCGAACATCCCGGCCTGGTGCCAGGCTTCGCCGTACTCGCCGCCGCCGCGCAGGACCGCCATCGCGTACGTTCCGCCCGCTTCGAGAAACGGGATCGCCGACGGCGTCCAGGTTGGCAGCATGCTGTGATCGAAGCCGCCGTAGCCCGTGAGCAGCGCGGGCGCCGGCCGCGCGCCGTCGTGCTTGGCCGCTTTGCGCTGAACCATGAACAGCGGCAGCTTGGTGCCGTCGCGCGACGTCGCCATCACGCGCTCGACCTCGAACTGGGCGGCGTCGATCGGCGCGCGCAGCTTCCACCACGATTCTGCGACGGGTGCGCGCGCCGGCGTCACGTCGACGCGAAGGATCTCGGTCGGCACGACGAACGACGTGAAGCCGTAGCAGATCTCGGCGACGTCGCGCGCCCCCGTGAGCGCGGTGAGCGAGCCCAGCCCGGGCAGCGCGAGGTCGCCGCGCGGCGCGCCGTCCAGGTCGTGGAGCCGCAGCCGCAACGCCGCGTCTTGCAGCGACGCGATGGCGAGCCCGCCCTTGAAGTAGACGGCGCTGAGGATGACCTCGGTCGATTCCTTGATCACCTCACGCCAGTGGGCGCGTCGGGGCTGGCGGGGATCGATCGCGTAGACGCGGCCGCGCGGCGCCCCGCTGGTCGTGAACAGGAACAGACGATCGTCCAGCATCTCGACGACGGCGAACTTCGCCATCTCGCCGACGGCGACGGCGACCGGCGCGCCACCGGCACGAACGTCGACGAGGTAGACCTCGCTCTTCGACCAGCCCTCGCTGACCGTGATGGCGAGCCAGCGACCGTCCGGGGACAGATCGACACCCGGCCAGTCGGTCTTGTCGCGCCCATCGCCGAACAGCTTTCGATCCTTCGCGGGATCGTCGCCGAGGCGGTGATGGTAGACGGCGCGGTGGTACTTCTCCTCGGCCACGGGAACCTCGCCGGGCGCCGGGTAGCGCGTGTAGTAGAAGCCGCGCCCGTCGGGTGTCCACGCGAGCGAGCAGGACCGCGTGCGCGGGATCGCGTCGGCCAGCTCCTTGCCCGTCACGGCGTCGCGCACGCGCAGCGTCGACTCCTCGCTGCCGTCGTCGGACACGCCGTACGCGACCAGCGCGCCGTCGTCCGACGGAAACCACCAGTCGAGCGCGCGCGTACCGTCCGCGCGCTCGGCGTTGACGTCGACGAGTGCGCGATCCGTCCCGCCTGCACCGTCGCGCGCGTAGAGCACTGCTTGGTTCTGCTTGCCGTCGCGGCGCGTGTAAAAGTAGCGCCGTTCGCCCGTCGCGTGGGAAGCCGGCGAGCTTTGCTCGCCGCGTACCATCGCGGGGGGGTTTGGGGACCCTCCCAGGGTCCCCATTTTGATAGTCGGACGCGAAACGGGAACGCCGACAGAGCCGATCTCGTAGAGCTGCCAGAGCCGTTTCTCGAGAGCCGCGCGCCCCGGAATGCGGTCCAGCGCGCGCCGCGTGGCGGCGTTCTGCGCGTCGGTCCAGCGCTGCACCTCGGGCGCGTCCGCGTCCTCGAGCCAGCGGTAGGGATCGGGAACGTCGACGCCGTGCAGGCGCTCGACGACGTCATCCTTGCGTGTCGCGATCTGGGGCGGTTTGCCGGCGGCGGCCACGGCTGGCCACAGTACCAAACCGAGCAGCGTCGCGCGGGATCTCACGCGTCACGTCCGTGCATACGCCGGCGCAACCACGGCGTCAGCGCCGCAAGCGCGATCGCCGCGATGAGCGGGATCACCAGCAGCACCAGGAAGAAGTCGGCCTGGCCGCCCCAGATGTGGAAAAGCGCGCCTCGCCCGATCGGCTCGATCAGCGCCGCTAGCTGGCCGGCCGCGAACTCGCCCAGCGCGGTGGCGAGAAACCAGAACCCCATCAGCAGCGCGACCATCTTGGTCGGCGCCAGCTTGGTCACGAACGACAGTCCGATCGGCGACAGGCAGAGCTCGCCCCAGGTGTGAAACGAATACGCCGCCACCAGCCAGAGCGGGCTTGCCAGCTTGCCACCCTCGCTGCGCAGGCCGGCGAACACCATGAACACGTAGCCGAACGCCACCAGGGCCAGGCCCCACGCCATCTTCGCGGGCGTGCTCGGCTCGCGCCCGCGGCGCGCCAGCGCCGTCCACAGCGCGGCGAAGAGCGGGGCCGAGAGCACCAGCACCAGCGGGTTGATCGACTGGTACCAGGGCGCGGGGACGGTGTAGCCCCACAGCATCCGGTCCGTGCGCTCGTCGGCGAAGAAGTTCAGCGACGACCCGGCCTGCTCATAGGCCATCCAGAACGTGATCGTGAACGCGAACGTCACCAGCAGCGCGATCAGCCGGTTGCGTTCCTCGCGCGTCAGCGGCGCGGTGGGCGGGCGCTCGGCGGCGGCCGCGACGCGGTTCGGAACCTCGCCGATGCCGGCCAGGTACCGGCGCCGCAAGAAAAGGTACGTGACGAGGCCGAGCACCATTCCGACGCCCGCCGACCCGAAACCCCAGTGCCAGCCCCAGCGCGGGCTGGTCGCAAAGTATCCGCACACGATCTGGCCGAAGAACGCGCCGACGTTGACGCCCATGTAGAAGATCGTGAAGCCCGCATCGCGGCGCCTGTCGCCGGGTTGGTAGAGCTGGCCGACCATCGTCGATGCGTTGGTCTTGAAAAAGCCCGTCCCCAGCGCGACCAGACCGAGGCCGAGAAAGAATGTCGGCAACGCCGGTATCGCGAGCACGAAATGGCCGGCGGCGATGATGAAGCCGCCCAGCACCAGCGCGCGGTGCGTGCCCAGGAACCGATCGGCGAGCCAGCCGCCCAGCACCGGCAGCGAGTAAGCGGCCAGCGCGTAGACGCTCATGAGCCGGCTGGCCGACGCCTTCGTCCACCCGAGGCCGCCGCGCGCGGCGTCGGCCGCGAACAGGACGAGGAACGCGCGCATCCCGTAGAACGAGAATCGCTCCCACATCTCGACGCCGAACAGCAGGTAAATGCCGACCGGCTGCAGCTTCGTGGGCGCCGGCGCGCCGGCCGTCGCGACGTCGGTCAAATGGTCACGCGAAGGCGGCGGAAGCCGGCGCGGAGCGCGACGGGCGCGGCGCCGAAGCGGCCGGGGAGGGGATGCCCGCAGTGCGCGCAGGCGCCGTCCTTCAGGGCGAAGTGCGTGATCGCGTACCAGTCGCGGCCGATCAACGGCCGCGCGCAGCGCGCGCAATACGTCGTCTGCCCGTCCTCGTCGTGCACGTTACCGACGTACACGTACCGCAAACCGGCGGCGCGCGCGATTTCGCGCGCACGGCGCAGCGTCTCGGGCGGCGTCGCGGGGATGTCGGTCATCTTGAAGTCGGGGTGGAACGCCGTGAAGTGAAGCGGCACGTCCGGACCCAGGTTGGCGGCGAACCACGCCGTCATCCGGCGCAGCTCGTCGTCGCCGTCGTTGTGCCCCGGAATGAGCAGCGTCGTCACCTCGAGCCAGGTGCTGCTCTTGTGGCGGATCCACTTGAGCGTCTCCAGCACCGGCTCCAGGTGGGACGCGGTCGTCTTGCGATAGAAGTCCTCCGTGAACGCCTTGAGATCGACGTTGGCG
>DATMZL010000410.1:0-7256 GCA_035607075.1 Polyangia bacterium | reverse complement strand
GAGGGCGAGAACGAGGTCATCGGCTACTTCGTCGAGTACTCGGGGATGCGCTTCGGCCTGTTCTTCCTGGGCGAGTTCCTGGAGATCGTCACGTCGAGCGCGATCATGGTGTCGCTGTTCTTTGGCGGCTGGCACTGGGACTCTTACATCGACGGCTTCCTCGCGTCGCACCTGCCCAACGCCCTGTTCGTGCTGGTGATGTTCTTCGGGTGGACCGTGAAGATCGTCGCCTTCTGCATGTTCCAGCTCTTGATCCGGTGGTCGCTGCCGCGCTTCCGGTCGGATCAGCTGATGCGCCTCGGCTGGCAGCGCCTGCTGCCGATCTCGATCGCCAACGTCGTCGTCACCGCCCTCGTCATTCTCTGGGCGCAGCGGAGTTAATCAAATGGCCGTCGGAGTCAAAGTCGTCAACCGTCCGGGCAGCCTGAGCCAGCAGATGTTCTTGCCGGCGATCGCCGAAGGGCTGGGCGTCACGTTCCGCCACTTCATGAAGAACTTCTTCCTGAACGTCAGCGGGCAGCGGAAGAAGAGCGATATCGCGACGATCGAATACCCGGAAGAGAAGAAGCCGTACCCGGAGCGCTTCCGCGGCCTGCACCGGCTGATGCTGCGCGACGACGGCCAGGTCCGCTGCGTCGCGTGCATGATGTGCCCGACCGTCTGCCCCGCCCACTGCATCACCATCGTCGCGGAAGAGGCGCCGGACGGAAAGATCGAGAAGCGCCCGAAGATCTTCGAGATCGACGAGCTCCGCTGCGTCGTGTGCGGTCTGTGCGCCGAAGCTTGTCCGTGCGACGCGATCCGGATGGACAGCGCCGTGCACGCGCACCCGACGTACCGCCGCGTCGACGGGATCCTCGACAAGGAGGAGCTGATGTCGCGCGGCACGAATTCGAGCGCGGTTCAAGGCGGCGTCGGCGCATTCTGGCGCGAAAAAGTCGCAAGCAAGCCGCAGACGCCGCCGACCGGAGACGTCGCGCCGCTCGGTGCGCCCGCCGGCCCGACGCCGATCGCCTCTGCCGAGCGCAAGTAGCGCAGCGAAAATAATTTCGCGGCCGAATCGCGCTTGACCGATCGCTCTGCCGTGGCCCATGCTGATCGCGAACCTTCTGCGCGGTTCGACACGGAGAGAAATCTTTTTCCTACAGATACACACCCGGGAGCTGCCTCTGGCCGATGGATGTGCACGCCCGCGAGTCGGGAAGCCCGATGCGGTCAAATTCAGTGGCTCCCACCTACGAAAGTAGGACAGGGGATTCTCTCCGACCGGCCGATGTGGGGGTTCGATCTATTCGGCGGTCGCGGTCGCGGTCGATCGTTCGGCTGGCACGCTTGTCGCTGCGACGAGCCGCGTACCGCCCGCGAATGCCGCTGTTGACCAGGCCTCGGTCGCCGACCGCGACATCCGTCCTGACGCCGGACGCGTAGGCCCCAAACCGGCCGCCCGCGAGCCCCGGCCGCCTAATGTTAGCCAGACCGTGTATCTGCCGCCTCCGATACTAGCCAAGGTTCGAGAAGCGATCGCCGATCTGGACGACAGCTTCGACTGGGGCCGATTGGGCCGTCAGCACGACGCGATTCCGCTCGTCCTGACTCGGTTCAATGGTGTTCCTACAGTACGACGGGACATTCTTGGTGTACCAAGGCGATCCGCTGCCGGAACGGCTTATCCGCGAGACGGACGAGGCGGATACGCTCGCTCTCGCCTGGGGTACGGAGCGTTACCCTTGGCTCTCCGCTTTGTTCCCGTCTCGACCATGCCGCGACGCCGCGGGCTGCGCCCGCGGGTCCTCGCGGCCCGTGGTACGTTTGAACGCGACCTTGGCGTTCGCTGTTGAACGGCAGGTCGTTGGGCAGACCGACGCCGACTTCGAGTGAATGCAGGACGACGGACACACTCCTCGAAGGGTCGCCTCGATCGAGTTCAGCCTCTCATCACCCGCGAGGCACGGATGGGTCGAGTTTCGGCTCGTCCTCGGAGACGAGGTCTTCCGGCTCCCCGCATCAAACGTACTCAACGACCCGATCAGCGAACTCATCGACTGGGTCGAGTTCTTGCTCGATCCGCGGAGCGGCTTTCGTCGGGTCTGCGTGTGGCTGGAGCCGGAGGGGTACGCGTTCGACCTTCAGCCGATGCGACCTTCCGAGTTCATGGTGTCCGTCTGGTGGGATGGGTCGTTCGTCCCGCCGATGGCGGGGCACAGGATGGATCAAAGGCAACGATTTCTTGTGAACGGGGACTCGCTACTCCGAGCACTGTCGTCGGGTCTTCGTGAGTGGGTCGATGATATCGGTTCCGGTATCAATGGCGACTGGGGTGACGGCGCCGCCTACCAGCGTCGACTCGAGTTGCTGGGGTTCGGCAGCAAGCGTTGAATAGGTCCGCCAGGAGCTGCCCAACTCGGCGTTGCAGTCGGACGGACGCGTCGGTCGCTGCGCTCCCTCTCGCCTCCGCCGCTGAACGCCAGTATCGTTGATATGGAACGACCCCGCAACCTAGGTCGACGTTCGAGCGGTGGTTGTCGTTGTTCTTCCTTTCATCTTGATGAACCAAGGGAAGACGAGCCGAGCGCGAGCTGAGTCGACGGTTGATCAGGCTGATATTCGAGGGTTGGTCGTTGCGACGGAACGTCGCCACGACGTACCTCACAGTCTTTGATGCGTCGGGAGCTGCCTCGGACTAGGCATCGCGGGTTGGGTACCGCATAACGATTTTCGAGGATTCTCCTTTCCGTGCTGCTCTCGGCTCGTCATTTCCTGGTTCATCGTGTTCGAGTCATCAGCTACGTTGGGCGAACAGCGGCACTGTTCTCAGCCAATCGGCCTATCGCCCAAATGAAGCCGACGAATTCGCGCGCTACCGCCGTTGCCACCTTCGCGGGCGGCTTGCGATGAAAGGTCAACCTCGTGAACTTCCGATGCAAACACTCCTAAGCCTTCCACGCGATCTCGGAGATCCCCGCCGGCAGCGTCGGCAACGTCTTCTTCAGCCGCACGTTGAGCCAGGGTCGATGCCGTGCGTGCCACGCCGCTTCCCCGAGCACGTGCCTCAGGTGCGCATTGCCGGTTCGAGTGATTCGTCCCTTGGCCTCCCGTCCTCCGCTCGAATATCCGACGGAACCAGCCCCGTGTAGCCCATGAGCTCAGTCGGCTTGCGGAAGCGCTGGAAGGTCTCCACCTCGGTGACGATCGTGACCGCGGTCAGCTTGGCCACGCCGCGCATCGCTTGCAGCGCATCCACCACCGCCTTCTTGTCCGGCGGCGCTGACTCGATCGCCCGATCGATCGCCAGGTCGAGGCGACCGAGGCGCTCGCGTTGGTGGAGGACCTCAGCGACGCAGTCGCCGAGCGTGACCTGCTGCGGTTCGAACTCGAGCTTGATCCCCTGCACCCACCGCCACCACGGGTGCGTCCACGAGCGGCGATCCTCGGGATGCCGGAGGCCGTTTCGCAGCAGGTACTTCACCAGCCGATGCTTGGCCCGGCTCTCGTCCTTCTTGGTCGCAGCCCGCGCGCGCACCAGGTCTCGCAACGCTTCGTGCGCGGCGTCCGGCACCCAGACCGGTGTCAGTGTCCCGCTCTGGTAGCAGAGCGCCAGCTTCTCGGCGTCTCTCCGGTCCGTCTTGATCTTGTCGCCGGGTTTCCTCGGAATCAGCGACGGCGCGACCACCTCGCATTCGATGCCCATCTTCGTGAGCTGCCAGTACGGCGCGTACCCCGTCGGGCCGGCTTCGTAGCAGATTTTGAGACCGTCCGGTCCGCCGAGCTGGTCGATGAACTTGCGCATCGCCTCCGGTCGGTTCGGAAACTGCCCGACACTGCGCGCCTTGCCGTGTCCTTCGCCCACCGCGGCGGCGATCGTCTCTCCGTGAACATCCAGTCCCACGTATCGTGTAGTCTTCATCATGACCGGCTCCTCCTTTGTGGCTCTGCGCTCGGGTTCTTCACCGAAACCGAACGTAACCCACGGTCAGGCGTGAGCCGGTCGTTCCATTCTGACTGGGCGGACGAATGGAACATCGGTCTGCCCGCCGTGGGCGAGAGGTTGCAAGCCGAGGCGACGATAGGAAGTCACCACTGTGTGGGGGAGACGACGTGGCCTGGATCTTGACGAGGAACCTAGGTGCTTGGTGTGACGCGGTGTCGTGCCTCTTCGGCACCGCGCTGACCGATCGGGAACGCGAAGACATTCGGCGCGGCGTTTCGACGGCTACAGGGGCCACTCCGTTTCGCTATCATCTCGGGGGCCGCGACGGCGTTGGGGTGAGCGCTTGCTTGGACGATCCGAATGACGTTGCCCATGTGTGGATCGATCCGAGTCCTCTCGATACCAAGATCGAGGCCATCACGATGATGTGCCGTTTTTTCAGGATCGAAGGTGCGATAACGCGTTTCGAAGAAGGGATGCCAGAAACTGCGACTGTGCTGGTTGTACCTGCGGGGACTGACCAGTGAAACCAGTCTGGAGGCCAGCCAACACCGCGGCTGACGGAAATTTCTCGGTCAGTTTCGGCTCCGCTGTCACCGAGCCATTGTGGACAAGCTACAGGGATCTCGCCCCGACCATTGGAAAGAAGTCTTCCCCGAGGCAGCCGGCTAACACGCCGTTGCAGCTTCGCTGAGTGAACGACCGCGTCGGATCGCCAGCTTTGTCAGACGCTTGACGCGCGCGGTGAGCGGCGCGTCGCCCTTGAGCTTCGGATGAGTGCGCGCGCGCGACGGAGAGTGAACGGCGTGCGCCGGCCCGACGGCACGCATGGTAAGAAGGGGCCGTGGCGGATTCTGACCGACCGAGCAAATCGGGCAATTTTCCGAGAATCTCGAGTCGTGCCACGACCGTCGACGGCGCCGCGCCGCGCGCGAGCGGTGCGCAGGACGCCCAGCGGGTCTCCCGCTCGTCGAAAGTCACCGGCAGCGGTCCCGTCCTAGCGCGCCCGAGCGGCAGCGGACCTGTCCGCAACACCGCCAGCGGACCTCAGGCAACGCTCGCTTCGACGAAGCGCTGGAAGAAGCCGCTGAAAATCGGTGCGGCCGTGGTCGTCCCGATCGGCCTGGTGACCTTCATCCTGTGGAGCGTCTGGGGCGACAGCTCCGACGAGCGCGCGCTGCCGCTCGCAGCGTCGGCTGGCGCGAAGCCGGCAGCCCGTGCGACGGCGCAGCCCGCGCCGCCCCAGCCGACACCGCCGATCGCGAGCCCGCCGCCCGCGCCGATCCCGATCGGGGCTGCGACGGCGGCACCGATTCCCCTCGGTGCTGGCGAGTCCCACGCGCCGGCCGAGGCCGCCGGCGCCGTGGCGCATCCCCAGGCGCGCGACGCTTCACCACCCGCGGAGACACGGCGAGCGGCGCCTGCGATCGCGTCGACAAAGGCCGCGTCCGGCGGATCGCGGCCGGGTTCCGCCGACGCTGGCGTCGCCGCCGCCGCCCACCGTGCCGCGGCCGCCCCCGCGCCCACCGCCACGCATTCCCCCGACGGAGGACAGCCGCCGCCCGCGCGAGCCGCCGCGCCGCGACGCGAGCGCGCCGAGCAGTTCCAGCCCGACGATGACGGCGGCGGTCGCGTCAAGGTCGCGACCTTCTCGAACACCGGCGGATCGATCCTGGAGGGCCGCATCGTCGACATCGACACCGGCCGCCCCCTCGCGGGCGCGACGGTGGAAGCCCGCTACGGCGAAAGCTTCGTCGAGGGCGAGAGCGACGCCAGCGGGTTCTTCAAGATGCCCGGCATGGTGCCCGGTTCGAAGGTCGTGGTCTGGGTCGGCGGCCGACGCAGTCGCTGGGTGGCGGAACGATTCGACGTCAGCATCCCCGACAACGGCAAGCCCGCGGACCTCGGCCAGATCCGGTTGCTCGACGGCGACGAGCTGGCCTCGCGCCTCGACGGATGGATCGGCATGTACGTCGCGCGCCGCGGGGGACAGGTCAAGGTGACCGCGGTCAACGCGTGGGTCCCGGCGAACAAGGCCGGCATCGAAGCGGGCGACACCGTGCTGTCCGTCGACGGGCGCGACGTGCGAGGGCTCGGCTCGCGCACCGTCGGCTTCCTGCTGCGCGGGCCGTCGGGCAGCTCGGTGACCCTGGAGGTCGAGTCGGGCGACGGCAAGCGCCGCAAGCTGACGCTCACGCGCGTCTTGCGTTGACCCGTCTGCTCGCGGTCGCGCTGCTCGCCCTGACCGCGCCGCCGGCGCACGCCGCCGTTGTCTGGGCCATCGACGACGGCGAGCGGATCCCGCGCGACGCGGCGCAGACCGCGCGGTTCAAGACCGGCGCCGACAACCCGGTCTGGCAACCCGGGCAGCCGATCCGACTGTTCGCGCTGCGCGACGAGGTGGTCGCCTTCCAGGTCGTCGTTGAAACCGACACGCCGCTGGACGACGTCAGCGTCGAGCTCGCGCCGCTCGCGGGACCGCGTGGTGACCAGATCGCCATCGAACGCTTCGTCGAGCACTTCTTCGAGATCGAGCGCGCGTCAGCCAACCGCGGGGGATCCGAATCGCTCGGCTGGGCTCCCGGCTCGGGCCCGCCGCCCGACCGCTACCTGGGCATGCAGCCGGACGCGCTGATCCCCGTCGCGCTCGCGCCCGCGTGGTCGCCCTGGCCGATGCGCGTGTGGCCGCGCGAAAACGCGCCCGTCTGGATCGATCTGACCGTGCCGCCCGACCAGCCCGCGGGGATGTTTCGCGGCAGCGTGGTCGTGCGCGCCGGCACCGTCCCTCTTGCGACGCTGCCGCTGGAGCTCGAGGTGCTGGCGGCGACGATGCCGGCGCGGCCCGTCGGGACGATGTTGTTCTACGAGGACGCGACGATCGAGAAACGCATCGGCGACCGCGCCGCCACCACGCGGCAGCTCTGGCAGCTTTTTCACCGGCATCGCGTCACGCCTCTGCACGGCATCGGCGACGCGGGCGAGGTCGACGAGCACGTGCCGGCGCTCGACGGATCGCTGTACACGCAGGCGAACGGCTACGTCGGGCCGGCGGCCGGCGTCGGCGACGACATCATCGTTCTCGGCCCCTACGGCATGTTCGGCCCGCCGTCGCCGCCGGCGCTGGCGCGCGTCGAGCCGATCGCCGACGCGCTCGCGCGGCGTGCGCTGTTCGACCGCGCTGACGTCGTGCTCTACGCCGCCGACGAGCAGTGCCGATCGCCGAACGGCTCCGGCTGGCGCGCGGCGCTCGCCGGCTCGCGAAGCGCGGACGCGCGCCGAATCCGCGTCGCCTGGACGTGCAGCGAGGATCCGGCCACGCAGCCGGTCG
>DATMZL010000854.1:0-3119 GCA_035607075.1 Polyangia bacterium | reverse complement strand
CTGGGCTTCACGAACAAGGAGGTGGCGGAGCGGCTGGCGGTCAGCGTGAAGAGCGTCGAGACGTACCGCGCGCGTCTGTTCGAGAAGCTGGGCCTCGAACGCCGCGCGGAGCTGGTTCGCTACGCGATCGCGCACAACTTGATGACCAATGACGACAACGAGCCCGTCGGGCGCGGGAGACTTCGATGAACGCGCCGGCGCGCGCCGCGGGCTGGACGGAGCTCGTCGCCGCCGCCGTGGCGCATGACATCAACAACCTCGTTCACACACTGTCGAATGAGCGCGCGCTCAGCGGTGGATCGCCGGATCTCTTCGAGGACTGCCTGGTGGAGTTCCGCAAGCTGGGCGCGCGCTTGCACACCCTCTCACGCGCAGGCGCCGCCGGCGCCCACGCGATCGTCGACGATGCGTGCGTCGACGCGCTCGTAGAGGTCGATCCGACCGGCGCGCGCGTGCTGCGCGGCCAGCCGCCTCCGCCCGGCACGTGCGTCCGCGGCTCGGCCGCGGCGGTCACGACGGCGATCGCGTCGCTGCTCGAGCACGCCCTCGCGGCGAGCCCGAGCTGCGCGCCGATTCGAATGGCGGTGCATCATGCGCCCGGCGAGACGACCGTCGTCGAGATCGCCGCCCCCGAAGTGTCAGGCCTGGGCGCGGTCGACGACGACCGCCTCGACACGTTGCTCGCGACGACCCTGCGCGATCTGCGCGGCGACGCCTCGCTGATTCTGGCCGGTGCGATCGCCGACGCCATCGGCGGCGCGGTCCACGTCGGATCGAGTCCGGCGCGTGGCCTCGTGCTCGGACTGCGCCTCGCCACGGCGACGCACGCCGCCGGCTGAGACCATCCAAACTTTCCGAACGACTTCGTGTGTGCCGGAGACGAGACTTGAACTCGTAAGCCCGTAAGGGCGGCGGATTTTGAGTCCGCTATGTCTACCGTTCCATCACTCCGGCTTGTCGAATCAGTACGATAGGTTGGCAGTTATTGGCGCGACCTCCTTCGCGCTGCATTGTAGCCCGAATGTAGCTGACGGGGCCCCCGGGCAGCGCTGACTGCGGCGCACAGGACCTCGATTACCCCTGAACTCGACGGCGATCGCCAGTAACCAAAAATAGTGGCCATTAGTGGCCAGACCCCAAACCGTCTTCCTGCGCGTCGGCGAGCACCCGCGAGATGCTGATGTCGAGCTGGCTCGCGACCAGACGCGCGATAGACGCCAGATCAGACTTTGAAGTCTTCAACCGGGTTGCGAGATGCTGTCGGACGCGAGCGAGGAGACTCCGGCGAGCTCGGGCCAGCAGTCCTGAGACGGTCGACTGGCTGACGCCGAGGGTCTTTCCAATTGCCGTCAGGGTCATGCCGGCCACGAGGTAGAGGCGCAACACGAGGCGCGCCCGATCCTCGAGCCGCCCCAGGGCCTCCTCGATCGCCGCCTCGAGCTCGCGCCGAAGTTCGGATTTCATGCACAGGATCTCTGGGTTGGTCGAGTCGGTCAGGACCGCGGCCGCCTTGTCGCGCACCCTTCGTTCCGTCCCCTCGGATCGGCCCAGGGAGACGGCTACGCGAACGGCCACGACGGCAACCCAGCTCTCGAGCGATCCGTGCCCGAGATACTGCGCGATCTTCGGGGGGACACCGGCGCTGCCGACCAGCAAGGCTTGCCGGGTCCGCTGCACCGCTTCGTCGCGGTCGGCCGCGCTCGACAGGACGCGCGACACGGCCCTTCGAATGATCCTGCCATACCGGCGCTCGAAGGCGGCCGCCGCGCCCGGCACCCCGGCGACGCAAGCAGAGGCGAGGTAGAGGTCCTCCATCGCGATCGTCTCCCAAGACGCCGGCCCTCGTCCCTCCACCGACCGCGCGAGACATCGCGCGAACGCCTCCGCCGGTAGATCGAGACCGGGATAAGCGGCGGGTCCGCGCGCGAGCAAAGGCTCCAGCCGGTCGACCAGCTCCCCCCCCACCGCGGGCGCATGACCGACTTGGCTCGCCGCCACGACCTCACGCAACGCCGCTGTTAGGGGGTTCATCAGGCAACTATCCTGCCACGGCCAACCGGCGTAGCGTCAGGGTCGGTGATCGCTGGCTGCCTCAACGAAGCCACCGTGCTCGCGTTCTTGGACGCACGGCTGCCCCCGACAGATCGCGCAGAGGTGGAGACGCACCTCGCGTCGTGCGGCGCCTGCGCCGATCTGACGACTTGGACCGCAGCCGACCTCGTGAACCGCAACCACGAGTCTCTCGGACAAGGTCGTCCATTCCTCGATCAGCTCGCGCCGGGTGCGCGGGTCGGTCAATACCAGATCCTGGGCGCCGTCGGCCGCGGCGGCATGGGAGAAGTCTACGCTGCTTACCACCCCGAGCTCGATCGTCGCATCGCCCTCAAAGTCGTTTACGAGGCGGGCGCCGACACCGAGGAACGGCGCGCGCGCCTGCTTCGCGAAGCCCGGGCGATCGCAAGGCTGACGCATCCCAACGTCGTGACCGTATACGACGCTGGGGTCTCGGGCGACCTCGTCTTCATCGCGATGGAGTTCGTCGACGGTCAGACCCTCGACTCCTGGCTCGGAGCCGCGGCGCGCAGCGTGAGGCAGATCCTCGACGTGTTCATCGCCGCGGGGCGGGGCCTGGCCGCCGCGCACGCCGCGCAGATCGTCCATCGCGACTTCAAGCCTCAGAACGTGATGATCGGGGAGGATGGCTCGGTCCGGGTCATGGACTTCGGGTTGGCGCGCCTCGTTCATGAAGACCTCCCGCCGATCGCGGCCGGCGATGCAATCGCAGACAAAGCCGCCCATGCGGGCACCGCCGTCGCAGAAGGGACGCCGGAAGCCAAACCGCGCGTGATGGCACCCGTTACCAAGGCCGGCGCCCTCCTCGGAACGCCAGCCTACATGGCGCCGGAGCAATTTCGGCGCGAGAAGACGACCGCGCGTTCCGACCAGTTCAGCTTCTGCGTGGCGCTGCACGAGGCGCTCTACGGGCGGCGGCCGGTCGGCGCCCACCTTCACGGTGCGCCTGGACGCCCAGCCGTGGCGAGCGCTGGCGCCAAGTCGACGCAGGCGGTGAACGTGCCGTCCTGGTTGCGAGCTGTCGTGGAGCGCGGGCTCGCCGAGGA
>DATMZL010001133.1:0-5565 GCA_035607075.1 Polyangia bacterium | reverse complement strand
CGCCGCCACCGCCGCCGTTCCCGCCGCCACCGCCGCCGTTCCCGCCGCCACCGCCGCCGTTCCCGCCGCTCGCACCGTTGCCGCCGTTCGCTCCATTGCCGCCGCCGCCGAGGACGGCCCCGGCCGCACCGGCGCTACCGGGGGCACCCTGCCCGCCTGGGCCGCCGTCGTTTTCGGTCGCGAGCGTCCGCTTGCAGGCCGGAAGGCCGGCCACCACAAGAAGGACAAAGAGAAGGATGCGCGGGTGTCGCGTCATGGAAAGGTTCGCGCAATAGATGCGACGACACGCGCCGTCCGGCTCGCCGCGCGTTGCGCGGCGTCCGCCCCGTGCGCGGTTCCTCGACCGTAACTATCGGTTCTTAATCGACAATGCGTGGCGCGCAAGGCGCTGTCGCGCGCGCTCGCGGCCATAGGTTCAAGAAACGAGGTGGAGCTATGAACAATTCGATTCGGCTCAAGCGGTGGATCTCGGCCGCGGTGATCGTCGGAGCCGCAGCGGCCTGGCAGCCCGCGCGGGCTCAGGGGACGCCGCCGCAGACGCTGGTCTACGCCACGTACGACAGCGAGAACGGGGCCCGGGAAGCATTCGACGCCATGAGGCGATCGCAGCGTGCCGGCGTCATCAACATCGATTCGTTCGCGGTGCTGTCGAAGGACCAGCGAGGGCGCGTGCACATCCAGTCGACGCAGCGGCGCGGCGCGCGGGCCGGCGCGGTCGTCGGCGCACTCGTGGGCTTGCTGGGCGGTCCCGTGGGCGTGATCGCGGGCGCGGCGGCCGGTGGCGGCATCGGCTACCTGACCGGGAACGCGGTCGGCATCCCGCGCAGTCAGATCAACGACATCAAGGCGTCGCTGAATCCGGGGACATCCGCCATCGTCGCCGTGATCGACGAGCGCTGGGTCGCCGACCTGGAGGAGTCGATGCGCCAGGCAAAGGCCAACCAGGTGCTCGACCAGAAGCTCGCCAACCCGGATTCGTCGGAATCGAAGCAGTGACGCTCGCGTCGCCGCACGCGCGCATCCCGAGATAGTATCGCCGCAGCGTGAGGACGATCAGAGGCGCGCTGCTGTCGCTGGCTGCTGGAATAGCGATCACGGGATTGGCTGTCGTGGGGTGCGGCGGTAAGGGAAGCGCCGCGCCGGACGCGTGCAGCGACGGCCAGGCGTGCGGCGACGGTGGTCCTCCCGACGGCGTCGGTCCCGCGACGTGCGGAAACGTTCAGCCATGCGGCGGTGATGTGATCGGCAACTGGACGTTCGTCCAGGAGTGCGAGAGCCCCGCCAGCTTCGCGGCGGCGGCGGCGAGCTTCGCGGCGATGGCCGAGCAGTCGTGGTGCGTCGGTCAGTCGCTTGTCGCGATCGGTCCGGCGGCGTCTGGCTCTTTGCTGTTCAGCGCGGAGGGCACCTACTCGCTCGCGCTCGTGTTCGGCGGGACCCTCGACATCAACTATCCGGCGTCGTGCCTGGCGGGTGTGAGCTGCGACGATGCGACGGCGGGGTTCCAGTCGCAGATCGCCGACGGGACGTTCCCCATGCCGAATGTCACGTCGATCGCGTGCTCCGGTTCGTCGAATTGCGTGTGCCGCGCCGTCGTCAACGTGCCCCGGTCTGACACAGGAACGTTCTCTGTCTCGGGCACCATCCTGACGCTCACCGCCGCGGGCGGCGGCGTCACCAGCAAGAGCTATTGCGTCGCCGACAAGGCGCTGCACATTCTCGACACGGCGATGCGGACGTCCGGGCAGACCGACATCGACAGCGACCTCGTCGCGATGAAGCAGTAGGTGCGCAGATGGAGATCCGCCCCGCTGCCCCGGCCGACCGCGACGTAACGGTCGCGCTGCTCGTCGCGCAGATGCGCGAGCACGAGATCCCGACGCCGGCCGCCCGGCTCGCCGCTGCGTTCGACCACGTCGTCGCGGACGCCGCGCGCGGCGCGATCCTGCTCGCGTGGGAAGGTTCGAATGCGATCGGCGTGGCCGCGTTATCGTACGCCTTCCCGATCGAGCTCGGCGAGTGCATCGCGTGGCTCGAAGAGCTCTACGTCGAACCGGCAGCGCGGGAGCGCGGCGTCGGGGCGGCGCTCCTGCGCGCCGCGCTCGACATCGCCGAGGCCGCCGGTGCGGTGACCGTCGAGCTCGAGATCGTCGCCGGCCACGAGCGTGTGGAGCGGCTCTACACCCGTTTCGGTTTCGCGCGGCTCCCGCGCGCGCGCTGGAGCCGCCGAACGCCGGGCCGCTGACGGATTTGCGCTATTGCAGATGCTCGAGCAGCGCGCGCCCGCGCTCGCTCAGGCGCTCGTCGGAGCTCGCCGCCATCGCGCGCGCGAGCTTCCGCGCCCCGCCGACGTCGATGTCGCCTGAAGCGCCGTCGACTTCCTCGCCCGTGGCCGCCGCGTCGAGCATCGCGCCGAGCCGCTCTGTCGCCTCGCGGCCGATGTAGTCGAATTTCTCGTCCGCGTCGGCCCGGCGCGCGTAACGGAACAGCGCTGCGACGGCCCGCGATCCACCCAGGCCTGCGAGGCCCCGCGCGGCGTACCAGTTGAGGTTGTACGTGCCGTCCTCCAGCTTCTTCGCCAGGAGGGGGACGGCCCGCTTGTCGCCGATGCAGCCGAGGGCCACCGCGGCCTCGCGCTGGACGCCGACGTGGCGGTCCGCGAGCAGCCTCACCAGCGCGTCATACGCAGCCACGTTCTTGGACTCGCCGACCGAGCGGGCCGCGCTCTCCCGAATCTTGTTCGTCGGCGATCGCGCCAGCTTCAGCAGAGCGTCGAGCGGCGCGCCCAGCTTCTCGACCACCTCGGCGGCCCGCTTGCGGACCTCGAGGTTCTTGTCTTTGAGAAGCGCGCCGACAGCGCCGCTGAGTGGCGCGAGCGCCGCCCAATCGCCACTGCCGCCGATCTTCCGGATCGCTTTCAACGCCGCCAGCCGCCGCTCCGCGGTCTTGCTTTGCAGGATCGGAACCAGGTCGCGCACGTCGAGGTCGTCCAGCACGATCCAGAGCAGCGACGCCGCTTGGGTGGCCAGCGTCGCGTCCTTCCCGGCGATCGCCCGCACCATTCGCGACGCGCCCGCGCGTCCGCCCAGCTGCGCGAACGCCTCGGGCACACGTCGCCGCACATTTTCCGATTTGTCGGACGCCAGCCCGTCGAGCAGCGGGAGCACGTTTTCCACCTGCTGGTCACCGGCGACGCCGAGCGCGGAGGCCACACACGCACGCACCGCCGGCGACGCGTCCTTCGCGGCGCGGGCCAGCAGCGCGAAGGCCTTCGCGTCACCGGCGCGCAGGTGACGCAAGCTCTCGACCGCGGCGTGACAGCGGTCGGTGGGATCCTTCGATCGCAGCAGCGCAGCGACGTCGCCGAGCCTCAGCTTGGGTCGCAGAACGTCGTCCCCCGAGATCTTCACCGACGACAGCAGCCGCGTCTCGCACGCGGCCCCCGGCCAGACCACCACGCGGTAGTGATCCGCCCCGAACCCGCCGTCGTATTCGCTGGTGTCCAGCTCCGCCTGCCGCACCTGGATCCGCAGCGCGCCGCGCGGGACGGGAACGAGGATCGGCCCGGAAGACTCCGGCGACGCGACGGCGAGCTTTCCGGTCGGACACTCGAAGCTCCCTTCCGACACCAGGTGGAACTGCCAGGCCGGATCGGGCGGCGGGTCTGAACGGACCTCGACCACGATCGGGATCTCGCACGCCGCGCGGCGCAGGTGAACCACCGCGCCGTACGCCAGCGTCTCAATTCCGTTTTCGCTCGCCTCGAACGTGTACGACTGAAACTGATGCTCGGCGTCCTCGACCTCGAACTGGTGATGGCTCACGTGCAGGAAAAACGACTGCAGCGCACTGGCTGCCGGCGCCGGACGCGAGCCGGCGGTCTTCTGCAAGCGACGCCCGTCATAACGCATGGCGCGAGTGTATCCTCCCTGCGCGATCTGACGGTGATCGCGCGGCGCCGTCGCGGTTGCGCAGAGGCCCCGCGAAATGCTTCACTAGATCTGTCTCTTACTTAGGAGGTTGCCTTGTCTCGAGTCTCGCTTACCCTGACGCAGATCCTGGCAGTCGCGAGCGCCGTCGTGCTCGCCGCGTGTGGTTCCAACGGTGGCGCGCCTGGCGGAACCGGCGGTGACGGCGCCGGTGGAACGGGCGGCAGCGACTCCGCCGGAACCGGCGGCACCAGCGCCGGCGGAACCGGCGGCGGCAGCTCTGGTGGGACTGGCTCCGGCGCGACCGGCGGCAGCACGGCCAGCTGCGGCGTCGGACCGACGACGGGTGCGCCGGGCTTTGGCGCGCCGGCGCAGGTGGGCGCGGGATCATCTGCGGCGCAGTATTTCGGCGCCAACGTGACCCGGGACGGCGTCGGCTATCGATTCATCACCAACTGGTGGGGAATGGGGTGGGCTTCTTCGAACGTCTCGTACAGCGGCACCTCCTTCACTGTCACCAACGCGGCCGGAACCTCGACGCCCGATGGGACGCCGATCGGTTATCCGACGACGTATTGCGGCCGATACTCGGAGAGCAACCCGGGCGGCAACTGCGGCCTGCCCGCGGCCTACTCGACGATCGACAAGCTGTGGACGGGCTGGAAGTGGAGCTCGTCCGACATCAACGGCCAGTACAACGCCGCGTGGGACATCTGGCTGGGCACGGCCTCGACGTTCCAGTCGTACCTGATGGTCTGGCTGCGCGATCCGCGAAGCCGCCAGCCCGCCGGAACCATGGTGATCAACGGCGTCACGGTGGCCGGCGTGCCCGGCACCTGGAACATCCGTTACGGCACCGTCAACAACCGGCCGATCGTCAACTACGTGCGCACCGAAGGACAAGACGCGTGCGAGTTCGAGTTCAACGTCATGGACTTCATCAACGACGCCCAGACGCGCGCCGCCACGAACAGCGCCCTCATGCTGCCGGGCGACACCGTCCGCGCCATCGCGGTCGGATTCGAGTTCTGGACCGGCCCCTTCACGAACGTCGCTTCCGAGGACTTCTACGTCAAGCTGACGACGAAGTAACCGCGACCGGTCGCGCCCGCGCCCGCCGCCGGCCGGGCTTTGAAAGCCACGGCCGCGGCCTTAGGGATCAGAGTGCGAGCGGCGGCATGGATCCGAGGCCGATCATTCTGGTCGTGGACGACGAGGCCGAGGCGCTGGGCGCGCTGTGCGAAGCGCTGCGGCGGCGGCTGGACCGCGACTACCGCGTCGCAGGCCACGTGTCGGCGCACGCGGCGCTGGACGAGCTGGCGCGCCTGCGAAAAGCGGACGAGCCGGTCGCGCTGATCATTGCTGATCAATGGATGCCCGAGCTCGCGGGCGTCGAGCTGCTCGGGCGGGCGCGTGAGATCGACCCCGACGCCAAGCGCGCGTTGCTGGTCGCCTGGGACGATCGCAGCGCCGGTCCCACAGTCCTCGAGGGCTGCGCGTTCGGGCGCCTGGACAACTACCTCTTGAAACCCTGGGCGCCGCCCGAGGTTCACCTCTACCCTGCCGTGGGCCACTTCCTCGCGGAATGGACGCAAGCGCACGGCGCGCGCCTCGAGCTGGTCCGCTTGATCGCCGAGGA
>DATMZL010000512.1:0-2085 GCA_035607075.1 Polyangia bacterium | reverse complement strand
CGCCGCCCGTGCCCGCCGCGCCGCCCGTCCCTCCTGTGCCGCCGCTGGCGCCGCTCGCGCCACCCGTACCGCTCGCACCACCCGTACCGCTCGCGCCGGCGCTGCCGCCCGTGCCCGCTGCGCCGGCGCCGCCGGCCGTGCCCGCTTCACCGCCGCTTCCTCCTTTGCCGCCGACACCGCCGCTCGCACCGCCCGTTCCCGCGCCACCGCCCGTTCCTGCAACCCCGCCCGTTCCTGCCACGCCGCCCATTCCTGCCACGCCGGTGTCGCCTCCCGTTGCGCCGCCGCCTCCCTTGCCCGAGCCGCCACCGGTTCCACCGCCACCAACGCCGCCGCGCGCGCTGCCGCCGCCCTTTCCCCCGGATCCGCCCGTATCGCTCGATCCGTTACATCCGCTCGCCAGCGCCGCGACGGCGAGCCAGGTTGCAACGGCGGCGATCGACGATGCGCGCGTCACGCCTGGCCCGCCAGCCATTCGCTGAACGTCACCCGACCGCGCTCGCCGTCCGGCGCCGTGTTCAGGCCGGCGCGAAAGGCGGCCGCTCGCTTGCCGAACATCGGCAGGTTCGCGATCGGCTTCTTCACCCCGCGCGCGCGCCTCCACGTCTCCGCAGCGTCGGCGAGCGTAAGCACCTCCGGCCCGCCATAATCGGCCAGCTTCCCGCGCGGTCCCTCCGCGATCGCGCGCAGCGTCCGCGCGGCGGCGTCCGACAGGTCGACGTTCTGAAAGCGGAAGCGCTTCGGCAACAGGATCACGAACGGCGCGCGTGCGCCCCGCTTGACGATGTGAGCGACGAACGAATGGAACTG
Organism: Polyangia bacterium; assembly: GCA_035607075.1. GTDB lineage: Bacteria > Myxococcota_A > Polyangia > Fen-1088 > Fen-1088 > JADGRB01. Next base: position 1,275 of record DATMZL010000512.1, on the reverse strand, counting down.
CGTCAGCCGGAGGATCGACCACGGCACGCGCCCGCCCCTGACGATCTGCTCCGCCGCCAGCTTGCGCTTGTAATAGGGATGCGGGATGCGATCCACCCCGACGATCGACACATAGATGATGTGCGCGACCGACTGCGCCGCCGCCGCTGCCGCGACCAGCCGCTCGGTTCCCGCGACGTCCACCGTTGCGGCGCGCGCCGGGTCGGAGGCCGCGTGAACGATCACGTCCACGCCGGCCACCGCGTCGACCACGCCCCGGCCGTCCGCGAGATCCGCCGACGCCCACTCGAACCCCGCGGCCCATCCGGGCGGCGTCGCGCCGCGGCCCTGCAACACGAACTGCGTTCCCGGGGGAGTCGCGCCCGCCGCCAGCGCCCGCCCGAACTGCCCGGTCGCCCCCGTGACCAGGACCCTCACGCCGTTTCCATCATCTGCAACAGCTTCGTGGTCGTGTTCCAGTTGCGGATCGTGACGCTCTTGTAAATCGGCGACGACACGATCTTGCTGAGCCGGCTCCGCGACGCCTCGCTGATCAGCCGCGAGAAGTACAGCACGCCACCACCGGCATGCGCTTCGTCGACGCCGGGCGCGGTGGGCACGGTCTTGATGGCGACCGGCGCCGTCAGCGGCTCCTTCAGGAAGATCACGTCGTACCGGTACTTGTCCGGTTGCGTCCCGAAACCCTTCGGCGCGCGTCCGACCACGTCCTTCATCTGCTTGTGGGTCCGTAAAACGACGCTCGCGTCGTAGCCAAACGCTTCGGAAAGCGCGCGCTCGATCCGCGTGCAGAGCGGCCCAACCACGGAGTCCTTCGCTCCGAACACGACGTTGCCGCTCTGGATGTACGTGACGACTTCCTGCAGCTTCTGCTTCTCGAAGCAGGCCTTCAACGCCACCATCTTGATCAGGTTATTGCCGCCGACGTTGATCCCGCGCAGCAGCGCGACATACCGGTTCATCGTTTATCGCCTTCGATCAGGGGTAAGAGTTTCGCGAGCCGCCTCGTCTTGACGAAGAATCCGACGGTCGTCGCGGGCCCAACAGGAAATTCGGCCGATGCCGCGCGCAGATCCGCGAGCGCCCCCGGGAGATCGTCCAGCAGATAGCGCAGCGATCCGCGAAGCGCCACGTCCATGCCGTGCTGGAGCAGGCCGGAAGCGATCATCCCCGCGGGCGAGTCGATCGCGTCGAGCTTGTCGAACAGACGACCCGCCAGCGCGCGCAGCCCTTCAGCGACCGCCGAGACGTTCGTTCGAGCGTCGATGTCCCACTGGT
>DATMZL010000729.1:0-3050 GCA_035607075.1 Polyangia bacterium | reverse complement strand
ACGCGGTCGAGTCGTAGGCGACCTTCGCCTGCATCCCGCTCGGCAGCTCGGCGCTGATGCGTTCGACCTCCTTGTTGACGGCGCCGATGACGTCCAGGGCGCTGGCGCTGGGCAGCACCCACACGCCCATGAACACCGCCTTCTGCCCCTTGAACCGCACGTCCTGGTCGTACTCGTCAGCGCCCAGCTCGACGTCCGCGACGTCCTCCAAACGGACCAGCGCGCCGTTCTGCTCGCGGATGACCAGCCGCTTGAAGCCGTCCAGCGAGCGCAGGTCCGTCGACGCCGCCACGTTCAGCTGCGTCAGCCCGCCCTTGGTCGTGCCCGCGGCGGTCAGGTAGTTGTTGGCAGCCAGCGCGCGCCGTAGCTGTGACGGCGTGACGTTCAGCGCCGCCATGCGATCGGGCTTCAGCCAGGCGCGCAGCGCGAACGTCCGCGCGCCCAGGATCTCGGCGCGCTGCACGCCCGCGATCGCCGACAGGCGCGGCTGCACCACGCGGATCAGGTAGTCGGTGACCTGGTTGTCCTGCAGCACGTCCGACGTGAAGCCCAGGTACATGGCCGCGATCTGCGCGTCTGACGGTTCGACCTGGATCGCCGGGACCTGCGCCTCGGGCGGTAGATCGGCGCGCACTTGATTGACGCGCGAGCTGATGTCGGCCAGCGCCTCGGCGGCGTTGAAGTTCAACTTCAAACGCACATTGATCGTCGACAGACCCAGCACGCTCTGCGATTCGATGTAGTCGATGCCGTCGGCGGCGGCGATCGCGCGCTCCAGCGGCGTCGTGATGAAGCCGCGCACCAGATCCGCGCTTGCTCCGACATAAACCGTCCGCACCGTCACGGTGGCGCTCTCCAGCTTCGGGTACTGCCGCACGTTCAAGCTGCGGATCGCCTGCAAGCCCGCCACGATGATCAGCACGCTGACGACGATCGCCAGCACGGGCCGGCGCAGGAACAGGTCGGTGAGCTTCATGGCATCAGCGGTTCGGGGGGTGGGGCGCCAGCTCCGGCTTCGCCTGTACGCTGTTGTCGACGACGATGGGCGCGTTGTTCCGCAGCTTGAACGCGCCCGCGCTCACGACCTGCTGGCCCGCGTTCACGCCCTTGTTGATGGCGACGAAATCGCCGCGCACCGCGCCCGTGCGGACGAACTGCTGGCGCGCGACCTGGACGGTCTTGCCGTCCGGCGTCTTCGCCATCCCCGGCGAGCCCGGCTTCTTGTCCTCGATGACGAACACCGAATCGCCGTACGACGCGTGGACGATCGCCGTCGCCGGCACCGCGACGACCTTCGCGTCGGTCGGCTTGATCACTTCGACGGTCACGAAGCTGCCCGGCCGCGGCGTCCCCGGCAGCTCCGGGATCGACGCGCGGATCTTCACGTTGCGCGTCGTCGGATCGACCGTCGGGTCGATGGCGCTGATCGTTCCGGTCATCGACTCCTTCGCGCCTTCCATCGTCACGCGCACGGGCAACCCGACCTTGACGATCGACAGCTCCTCCTGCGGCAGCGTGAAGTCCACGAACGTCCCGCCCATCGCGTCCAGCGTCGTCACCGTCGTGCCCGGCGTCAGGTACTGGCCGACGTTGACCGCGCGGATGCCGAGCCGCCCGCGAAACGGCGCCCGGATGATCTTGCGTTCGACCTGCGCGCGCAGCGCCGCCGTGTCCGTGGTCGCCGTCTTGAGCTGCGCCTCGGAGTCATCGAGCTGCGCGCGGCTGATGACGTTGCCCGCCGCCAGCTTGCGCGATCGTTCCGTGTTCCGGGTCGCGAGCTCCCGGCGCGCGTCCGCCGACGCCATCTGCGCGCGCTCGATCTCCGCGTCCAGCTCGACGAGCACCTGGCCCTCTTTCGCGATCTGCCCCGACTCGAAGCGGATCTTGCTGACCGTCCCCGGAACCTCGTTGCTGACGGCGACGTTGCGCAGGCTGGAGATGCTGCCGACCGCCGACACCGTCGTCTCCCAGGTCTCCGCCTGGGCGGGCGCCGACCCGACCGCCTCGGGGGGCGGCCCCATGGCCTGGAACTGCTTGCCCATCCCGATCAGCTTGCCGATCTGGGCGCCCTTGATTCCCGCCAGCAAGCCGATGACGACCAGCAAGCCGGCCGCCACGAGCAGGTACGTCTTCCATCGTCCGTGCGTCGCCACGGGCCCAAGTCTAAGGTCCCGCGGCTGAGCTGCTAGCCTAAGTTTGCAACGTAATGAAGGACCGCCAGTGGCCTCCGGGAGCATGTCCGGCGCGGCTGGTTGAAGGCCGTCGGTCCTCGTCTGACGCCGAAAAGCGGCTAATTTTTTGCGATCGCGCGCGAGCGGGCGCTCAATCGTAAGGTCATGGAACAGCCAGAAGTTCAGGGGGTGGCGAGGCCACCGAGCCCGGTCGTTTTGCCGCCGAGGACAGCGTTCTCGACGCAGGTTCGTGCGTCGATGGAGGCCATCCGCGTGGCGCGCGAGGCCGCGCGCGAGCGGGCGCGGCGGCAGACGCTGAAGACGCGCATCTGGTTCGTGGCATCGCTGGCCGCACTCGCGCTGGGGGCGATCGCCATCGGCCCGCGCGTCGTGCGGTGGCGCCACGTGCGGCCGCAAACCGCGACGGCGCCGCGCGCGGTCGAGAGCATTCCGGCACCGACCGCGACGGCGACCCCGACCGTGGTCGAACCGACCGCTGTCGCGGCGGCGATCGCGGACGCCCCCGGCCCATCGGCCGGCAAGCCAGAAACGCGCGACGGCGCCGCTGCGGCACCCGCCGCGATCGGCGAGCAGCCGCAGGCGAAGCCGCGCAACGCGGTGCTGCCCGAAAAGACGTGCGACACGGCGTTGATTCGCAGCGCGCCCTGGCGCCTGTCGCCCGACGCGTGCGCCGCTGCGTTCGACGCCGATCCGGAAAATGCCGCACTCGCGCTCGCGGTTGCGCACGGCGCGCTCGTGCGCGGGCGCTTCGCGGACGCCGCGCAATGGGCGCGGCGCGCGCTCTCGCTCGATCCGAAGGCCGCCGAGGCGCACGTGATCATCGCGCGCACCGACGTGAAGGACGGCCGGCCGGAAGAC